>NZ_JAGQTN010000067.1 GCF_020438995.1 Gordonia sp. (in: high G+C Gram-positive bacteria) | reverse complement strand
ATAGACTTGCTCACCGGAATGGTGCTCCTGGATCTGGACTGATTCTTGCTGTGGTAAGCCGAATTATCCCAGGTCAGGGCACCATTCTTCGTTTATGACACGCAATCAGCGTGAAAGGCTGAGGCTAACTTCAGAAGAAGTCGCGGATCCTCCGTAAATCTCTCATACCTTGGTTGGATTTCGTCATCTATTCGAATCTCATCTATGAAATAGTCGAGCACCCGTCTATTTGACCGGCGGGAACCTTGAATGGCCCGTCGGGTATTCTATTCCGCATCTACGTCACGGTTGCCCTGAGTATCGAGGATCTGGTGCCATGTGCCTGCAGTACCTCCTCGAGTGGCTAGGCCGGCGAACTCGGGAGATGTACGTGAAGTTGAGCGACCAGTTGTGCGGTGACTGGTGAACAGCAAGGCTCAGGTCGAGCGCCCCGTCCCTGCTTCCGGTGGTGTCGGCGTTGGAGGATGAGGGGGTCGTGCTGACGTTCGCCGACCAGACCGCCCATGAATCCCGGCTCTCCCGATCCGGATTCCGGGGTAGGCGGCCGGGGCAACTGCGATCAGGCGTCGCCGTAGACCGGGACGCGGGCTCCGCTGATCGGGGCGGCGTCGGGGCCGGTCAGGAAGGCGATGACCTTGGCGATGGCGGCCGGGCTGACCGCGCGCGAGGCGAGGTCCTCGGACATCCAGGTGCGGTTGGCGGGGGTGTCGATCACCGACGGGAGCACCGTGTTGACGCGGATCTTCTTGGGCCGCAATTCTTCTGCGAGCAGTTCGGTGATCCGGACGACGGCGGCCTTGCTGGTGGCGTGGGCCAGGGGAGCGGCGCCGGAGAGCGCGGTCTTGGAGCCGACGGTGACGATCGATCCGCCGCCCGCGGCCTCGAAACGGGCGGCGGCCTCGCGGGCCGACCACACCACCGAGGCGACGTTGGAGTCGATCATCGCGTTCCAGATGTCCTCGGTGAGGTCGGCCAGCGAACTTGGCTGGAAACCTCCGGCCAGGGTGACCAGGGTGTCGGGGGTGCCGATCGCGTCGATGGCCGTCCACGCCGCGGTGGTCTCGGCGGCGTCGGAGAGTTGGGCGCCGACAGTGTGCACATTGTCGGTCTCGCCCAGCGCGTCGAGGCGCTCACCCGGGATGTCGACGGCGACGACGGCAGCGCCGGTGGCGAGGAACTCGGTGACGACGGCCTGCCCGAGGGCGCCGGCGGCTCCCGTGACGACGACCAGACGCTGCGGTGAATCGGCCATTTCTCTCCTCCGGTATGCGGTGAATGCGGGCCGCGTGGTGTCGCGCCTGCCTTACCGTGCAACTTACCGTAAGGGAGGTCCGCTCCCGTCCTCCGGACCGTGTGCCCGCTGATCGCGCGCGATGATCGCCAGCAGCACCTCGGCGCGGACGCGGGCCGAACCGAGATCGCAGCCGATCACCTCGGCCGCCTTCACGATCCGGCTGCGCAGCGTGTGCCGGTGCACTCCGAGCACGGCGGCCGCCGGTTCCCACTGGCCGTTGGCCTCGAGGTAGGCCCGCAACGAGTCCAGCAGTCCGCTGTCGTGTGCGGCGTCGTGGCGTTCGAGCGGCTCGACCAGCAGCATGCCCATCGCGGTGAGGACGTTCCGGGTCTCCGGAACTGCCAGCAGCGTCCGGCCGGTGATGTTGGTGGCGTCGACGGGCGCGCCGAGCGCCAGCCCCGCCGCCATCCGCGACTCGGCCGCGGCGGTGCGCACCTCGGCTAGAGCATGCGGCGCGCTCAGCCCGATCCGCAGGTGTCGGCGGACGGCGTCGTCGAGGGTGTCGAACAGTGACGAGGCCAGTGCGAGGTCGTCGGTGCCGCGCAGCAGGATCGAGACCGCCGGGCCCTCGGCGCTGAGGAAGAGGTTGCGCGCGCGGGCGGCGAGTTGATCGTCGACGGCCTGACGCAGGGCGTCGGAGGCGGGGGCGTCGAGCACCGTGAGCATCCGGATGCGGCCGGCGTCGTCGGTCGCGGTGCGCAGCAGCCCGATGGCCGCGGCCGTGCCGGTGCTACCGGTCAACGCCAGTGCCAGTGCCGCCCCGTGCACCTGTCCCTGTTCGCGCCGCACCCGGTCGGGGCGTTCGAACTCGAGCACGAGCAGCGAGTTGGCGTGCCCGATGATCAGCTGGTCGATCGGCGACGGGGTTCCGGTCACCTCGACGGCGAGATAGCCATGGGTCCGGGCACCGATCCTGATGGCCTGCACCACGGCCACACCGCCGTCGGTCAGGGGGACGACGCTGCTGTGCGGGAAGGCCCGTCCGCCCGCGCGGGTGATCAGGTGGCCGATGCCGGCGGCGATGGCCTCGGTCTTGTCGTCGGCATCACCGCCGCCCGGACCGCGGGCGGTATGGATCACTTTGGCGGTCCGGTCGATGATGACCGCGGGACCGCCGCAGGCCAGCGACAGTTCGGCGAGCGTGCCGGGGGCACCGCGCACCGCCGTGGCCCGGGTCATCCTGGTCTGGACCCGGGTGGCGGTGAGAACGGACTCGTACTGCTGATGGGCCAGGCGGTTCATGACCGTCTTGGCCACCGCGACGAAAGGGGTGGCCAGCGGGACCTCGAACAGTGCCAGCCCGCAGTCGTCGGCGGCGGCGATCAGTTCGTCCGGCACCTCCTCGAAGGTCAGCCCGGTTCCGAAGCCCACTGCGGTGACGCCGATTTCGCGTAGTCCGTGGATGTAGGCGGTGCGCTGGCCGGGGTCGTCGGGCAGGCCGAGGCCGGTGGTGAGGATCAACTCCCCACCGGAGAGCCAACGGGCGGGGTCGGGGAGCTCGGTGGTGACGGCAAAGGTGATTTCTGCGGATAGCCCGGCAGAACCGGCTCGCAACCGTAGACTCAGATCCGCCTGACCGAGAAGCCATCGTACGGAAACCGCCACCGCACTCCAATCTGTTGAACACACTTCACCGACGACGGACATTCTGGCAGATGCGCACCCGATGCGCCGTGGTCCAGAGTTTTAGACAGCACAATCCCAGGAGGTATTCAATGACCGGCCGGCTGCAGAACTACATCGGTGGTGCTTTCGTGGACTCCGAATCGGAAGAATCGATCGACATCATCAATCCGGCCGACGAGTCGGTGGTCGCCGTGTCGCCGGTATCGACGGCCGCCGAGGTATCGGCTGCGATCGACGCCGCCGAGAACGCCCGAATTGCCTGGAGCACAAGCACTCCCAAGACCAGAGCTGGTGTGTTGCTCAAACTGGCCGACGCCGTCGAGGAACACGCCGACGAGATCGTCGCGGCGCAGATCCGCAACACCGGACAGCTGCGGGCGTTCGTCAAGAGCGAGGAGGTGCTCGTCAGCGCCGACCAACTGCGGTTCTTCGCCGGCGCCGCCCGGCTGCTCGAAGGCAAGTCGGCGGGCGAATACATGGAGGGATTCACCTCCTACATCCGACGCGAGCCGATCGGCATCGTCGGTCAGGTGACGCCGTGGAACTACCCGTTCATGATGGCCATCTGGAAGATCGGACCCGCACTGGCCGCAGGCAACACCATCGTGCTCAAACCCAGTGACACCACCCCGGAAAGCACCATCGTGCTGGCCCGGATCAGCCAGGGCATCATTCCCGACGGTGTGTTCAACGTGGTGTTGGGCACCGGGGCCACGGGTGCGCAGCTGGTTTCCGACCCGCGGCTGGGCCTGGTGTCGATCACCGGTTCGGTGCGCGCCGGTATCGCGGTCGCCGCGGCGGCCGCCGCCGACGTCAAGCGTGCCCACCTCGAACTGGGCGGCAAGGCCCCGGCCGTCGTATTCGCCGACGCCGACGTCGAGGCCGCCGCATCAGGTATCGCCGAGGCCGCGTTCTTCAACGCCGGACAGGATTGCACCGCCGCGACCCGCGCCATCGTGCACACCTCGGTGTACGACCGATTCGTGCAGGCGGTGGTCGCCAAGGCGGCCACGCTCAGGCCGGGCGGCGTCGACGACGAGGACGCGTTCTACGGCCCGCTCAACAACATCCGGCATTTCACCACCGTCACCGAGAAGATCGCGGCGCTGCCCGATCACGCGAAGATCGAGACCGGCGGAACGCGGGTGGGCGACAGCGGGTTCTACTTCGCGCCGACCATCATCACCGGTGTGAACCAGGACGACGCCATCGTGCAGGAAGAGACTTTCGGCCCCATTCTCACGGTGCAGACCTTCGACGACGAGGACGACGCGGTGGCCAAGGCCAACGGCGTGGATTACGGTCTGGCGGCCAGTGTCTGGGCATCGGACAACGGCACGGTCAACCGCATGACAGCCCGTATCGACGCCGGCTGCGTGTGGGTCAACGGCCACATCCCGCTGGTCGTCGAAATGCCACACGGCGGTTTCAAGCATTCGGGATACGGCAAGGACATGTCGGCCTACGGTGTGGAGGACTACACGCGCATCAAGCACGTGATGAGCGCCAACACCTGAGCTCAGGCAGTTCCGCCCGTATCCGTCTTCGAGCCGGCCAACCGCCAGGAAGCAGAGCATGACCGATCCCGTGTTTCATCCCCTCGATCCGCTGTCGGCGGCGGAATTCAGTGCGACCGTGGAGATCCTGGGCGCGGCCCATGGTGTGGTCGCACCCGCCTGGCGGTACGCCAATATCGAAATGGCCGAACCGGACAAAGCGGCCCTGGCCGCGTTCGACGCCGGTGGTGCGATACCGCCCCGCAATGCCATCGTCACCTGCTTCGAGCGGGCCACCAACGCCACCTACAAGGCGCTGGTGTCGCTCACGGACTCGACGGTGCTCGAGTGGGACCACATCCCCGGCGTGCAGGCCAATTTCACCGTCGACGAGTGGTCGGAGGCCGACGCGGCGCTGCGCGCACACCCCGACGTGATCGCGGGCCTGGCCAAACGTGGTATCACCGATCTGGACCTGGTGTTCATGGACACCTGGACCTATGGCGACGCGCTGATCCCCGACAAGTACAAGGGCCGGCGGATCGGCTGGTCGGATACGTGGGTGCGATCGGCGCCGGGTACCAACCCGTATGCCGGTCCGGTCAACGGTTTTCACTGCGTCATCGACCTCAACACGATGGAACTGCTGGAGATCGAGGACACGTTCACCGTGCCCAAACCCGAGATCATGGGCGAGTACGTGCCGCGGTACGTGCCCGAACGGATCCGGGAGGCCAGCACCCGCGAAGAGCTCAAGCCGCTGGAGATCACCCAATCGGACGGACCGTCGTTCACCCTGACCGGCAACCGGCTGGACTGGCAGAACTGGTCGCTGCGCGTGGGATTCAACCACCGCGAGGGTATGACGCTGCACTCGATCAGCTACGACGACAACGGAACCCGGCGCTCGATCGCGCACCGGATCTCGTTCGCGGAGATGATGGTGCCCTACCGCGACCACTGCGACGACCACTACCGTCGCACCGCCTTCGACATCGGCGAATGGGGTCTGGGATTCATGACCACCTCGCTGGAGCTGGGGTGTGACTGTCTCGGTGAGATCCGTTACCTCGACGCGGTTCTGCACAATAGTGCAGGCGAGCCGTACACGATCAAGAATGCGATCTGCATCCACGAGGAAGACAACGCCGTCCTGTGGAAGCACGTCGACCACGGCACCAGCGAGGTACGCCGGATGCGTCGGCTCACGGTGTCGTTCCACGTCACCGTCGCCAACTACGAGTACCTGACGTACTGGCGGTTCTACCAGGACGGAAACATCGAATGTGAGGTCCGCGCAACGGGTCTCATGGTGGTCAGTCACCTGCCCGAGGGAGTGGCACCCGAACACGGCACGATGGTGGACAACCGCACCTACGCACCGTTCCACCAGCATTTCATCGTCGCGCGCATGGACCTCGACGTCGACGGCACCGACAACACGGTGTACCAGACCGAAACCGAGATCGTCCCGATCGGACCGGACAATCCGTACGGATTGTCGTTGCGGCAGGTCAATACTCCTCTGCGCACCGAGCAGGAAGCCAAGGGCGACATGAACTTCGCCACGCAGCGCACATGGAAGGTGGTCAACGACAACAACACCACCGGGATCGGCGCCCATCCGGCGTACAAGCTGGTGCCGGGGGCGGCGTTCCCGCCGTTGTTCGATCCCGCCTCGGAGGTCCTGGCCCGGTGCAAGGCTATCGAGCACAGCGTCTGGGTGACGCCCAACTCGCCCGACGAGCGCTGGCCCGCAGGCGAATTCGTCAACCAGGGCGGTCCGGGGATGGGCCTGCCCGAGTGGACGGCGGGTAATCGTTCGGTCGAGAACACCGACGTGGTGCTGTGGTATGTCTTCGGCATCCACCACATCACCCGGCCCGAGGACTGGCCGATCATGCCGGCCGACATCGTGAGTTTCTGGCTCAAACCGTTCGGATTCTTCGACCGGAATCCGGCGCTGGACGTCGCACCGACACCGAAGTCGGCGTGCCACACCGAAGCGGCAGCCGACAGCTGCTGTTCCTCATCCGCCGACTCGACCACCGGTCAGGGGTGTCACTGATGCGTATTCTCGTCGCCTACCTAGCGACCCCGGGCGGTGCCGACGCCGTGGCGCTCGGCGCCCGACTCGCCCGCAGCCTCGAAGCGGATCTCGAGATCACTATGGTCCTGCCACCGGAAACCGTCATCGACCCGCCCGGCAACTATGAGGAGCTACTGACCGAGCGTGCGCAGGAATGGCTCACCGAAGCAAAGGAACTCGTCGACGACGACATCACGGTGAGCACGCACATCCTGTTCCATGAATCGTCGGCCGAGGGCATCATCGCCGAGGCCGAGCGCACGGACTCGGCGATGATCGTGGTCGGCGGTGGTGGCGGCGGTGCTCTCGTCGGATCGCTCACCCTGGGCAGCGTCGTCAACGACCTGATGCATTCCTCGCCCGTCCCGGTCGCGATCGCGCCGCGGGGCGCGCGGTCGTCCGGTATCCGCAGGGTCCGGGAGGTCACCTGCGCCATCGGGGAGCGCCGGGAAGCGCCCGAGGTGTTGCAGGCGGCCGTTGACGGCGTCGCCCGCGGCGGTGTGGGGCTGCGGTTGGTATCGCTGGTGGCGGTCGAACCGATCAGCGGGGCCGCCAAGACCGACGCAGAGGTCATCGAACGGGCCCGCCAACATGCCGCCGGTCTCGTCGAGAAGGCGAAAGCGCTGTCGCCCGAGGACATCTCGGTTACCGGCGTGGTTACCTCGGGCCGGCACATCGAGGACGCCGTCAACAAACTCGACTGGCATGACGGCGATCTCATCGTCGTCGGTTCCAGCAGGCTCGCGCAGCCGCGCAGGATCTTCCTCGGCTCCACCGCCGCCAAGATGCTGCGCGTTCTGCAGGTACCGATGGTGGTCGTGCCCAAGGGCGACGACTGACTTTCGCTGCCACACTTTCGCCGCCGAACGACACACAGCAACGTCTTTCAGAGAGGCCACGATGACCACCGAGGCTGATACCACCGCACTCACCTACCGGCTGCCACAGCAGCGAAAACTGGTCACCGAATTGCCGGGGCCGAGGTCGAAAGAGTTCGCTGCCCGCCGTGGGCGTGCGGTGGCCGCCGGGGTCGGCTCGTCGGTGCCGGTGTACGCCGTGGACGCCGACGGCGGCGTGATCGTCGACGCCGACGGCAATTCGCTGATCGACCTGGGATCGGGAATCGCGGTCACCAGCGTGGGTGCCTCCGAACCGCGGGTGGCCGCCGCGGTCACCGAGCAGGTGGGGCATTTCACGCACACCTGTTTCATGGTCACCCCGTACGAGAGTTACGTCGCCGTCGCCGAGGCGCTCAATGAGCTGACGCCCGGCGATCACGACAAGCGCAGCGTGCTGTTCAATTCCGGTGCCGAGGCGGTGGAGAACGCGATCAAGGTGGCCCGGCTGGTCACCGGTCGCCAGGCGGTGGTGGCCTTCGACAACGCCTACCACGGGCGCACCAATCTCACGATGGCGCTGACGGCCAAGAACATGCCGTACAAGGCGCGGTTCGGGCCGTTCGCGCCCGAGGTGTACCGGATGCCGATGTCGTACCCGTACCGCGACGAGCCCGGTCTGACGGGCGAACAGGCCGCCGCTCGGGTCATCTCGGAGATGGAGGTGCAGATCGGTGCCGACCAGGTCGCGGCGATCATCATCGAACCCATCCAGGGCGAAGGCGGATTCATCGTCCCCGCACCGGGATTCCTTGCCGCACTGAGTGACTGGGCCAAGGCTAATGGAACGGTGTTCATCGCCGACGAGGTGCAGACCGGATTCGCCCGCACCGGAGCGTGGTTCGCGTGCGACCACGAAGCCGTCGTGCCCGACATCATCACCATGGCCAAGGGGATCGCGGGCGGCCTGCCGCTGTCGGCGATCACCGGCCGCGCCGACCTGCTCGATGCGGTGCATCCGGGCGGTCTCGGCGGAACCTACGGCGGCAATCCGGTGGCCTGTGCCGCCGCGCTCGCCGCGATCGAGACGATGAAGGTCTACGACCTCCCCGGGCGTGCGGCGCACATCGGCGAGCTGGCGACCGGCAGACTGCGCGAAGCGGCGCAACGACTTCCGTCGATCGGCGACGTCCGCGGTCGGGGTGCGATGATCGCCGTCGAACTCGTCCGGCCCGGAACCACCACGCCGGATCCGGCGCTGGCCAAAGCCGTTGCGGCGCGGGCACTGGCGCAGGGCGTCGTGTTGCTCACGTGCGGCACGTACGGCAATGTGGTGCGGCTGCTGCCGCCACTGGTGATCGGCGACGACACTCTCGGTGACGGGCTCGACGTGTTCATCGCCGCGATCGAGGCGGGTGTGGACGCATGAGTGGTGCTCTGCCGCAGGATCTTCCGACCGGTCTGTGGATCGGGAACGACGAGCGGCCCGCGGCGTCGGGTGACACGATCGACGTCGTCGACCCGGCCACCGGCAAGGTCCTCGCGTCGGTGGCCGACGCCGGGGTTGCCGATGCGGTCGCGGCACTTGATGCGGCCGCTGCCGTGCAGGCCGAGTGGGCGGCGACGTCACCCCGGGCGCGGTCGGTGATCCTGCGCCGCGCGTGGGAACTGCTCACCGAACGCGCCGACGACTTCGCGGCGCTGATGACCGCCGAGATGGGCAAGACGCTCGCCGAGGCTCGCGGTGAGGTGGCCTACGGTGCCGAGTTCTTCCGCTGGTTCTCCGAGGAGGCCGTGCGCGTGTACGGCCGCACCGCCACACCTCCCGCGGGCAATGGCCGCATCCTGGTGGTCAAACAGCCGGTGGGGCCGGTGCTGGCAGTGACCCCCTGGAACTTCCCGCTGGCCATGGGCACCCGCAAGATCGGTCCGGCGTTCGCGGCCGGGTGCACCGTCGTCGTCAAACCCGCCGAGGACACCCCGCTGACGATGCTGCTACTGGCCCGGGTGCTCGCCGACGCCGGCCTGCCCGACGGTGTGCTGTCGGTGATCCCCACCCTGAACTCGCCGGATGTGGTGGCCGCGCTCATGGCCGATCCGCGGCTGCGCAAGGTGTCGTTCACCGGGTCGACGCAGGTCGGCAAGATTCTGATCGAGCAGTCGGCGGGGCAGGTGCTGCGTACGTCGATGGAACTCGGCGGCAACGCCCCGTTCATCGTGTTCGACGACGCCGACATCGACGCCGCCGTCGAGGGGGCGTTCGCGGCGAAGATGCGCAACGGCGGTGAGGCATGTACCGCCGCCAACCGGATTCTGGTGCACAACGCGGTCCGCGAGGAGTTCACCGCGAAACTCACCGAGAAGGTGGCGGCCATCAAGGTTGGCCCGGGCGACGCCGAGGGCGTGAACCTCGGTCCGCTGATCAACGCCAAGCAGCGCGACCGGGTGGCAGGGCTCGTCGATGAGGCGGTGGGTCTCGGGGCTCGCGTCCGGACCGGCGGCAAAGCCGTGCCCGGTGACGGATTCTTCTTCGAGCCAACGGTTCTTGACGACGTCCCGGCGGGAGCCCGGATTCTGGGCGAGGAGATCTTCGGTCCCGTCGCGGTGATCTCCGGATTCGACGCCGAGGACGAGGCAGTGACCAAGGCCAACTCCACAGACTACGGTCTGGCGGCGTATTTCTACACCCGTGACCTCGACCGCGCGATGCGGGTGTCGGGGGCGTTGGAGTCGGGGATGGTCGGTGTCAACCGGGGCGTGATCTCCGATCCCGCGGCACCTTTCGGCGGCGTGAAACAATCCGGCCTCGGCAGCGAGGGTGGTTCCGAAGGTATCGAAGAATATCTGAACACCAAGTACATTGCGTTAACAGGATAATTCGGACAATTCTTTTCATCGCAGGCGACATCGGCGTCGGAGGCGATATTCTCCCCACCATTCACCCCCAAGGGCTCGGTGCCTGAGGCTTATCACGGGAGGCCCTATGGCCACACCACAAGACCCCGCGGTTTCCGGGTCTGCTCCTGCGCCGGAAACATCCAGCAAAGGATTGGCCGCCAATAAGATCGGTGTCCTCTCCGGTGCCATTCTCGGTATTTCGACGGTGGCACCGGGGTACACGCTCACCGCGAGTATTGGACTGATCGTCGGCTCCGTCGCCCTGAAATTGCCGGCGATCTTCATCGCGGGCTTCATTCCGATGTTCCTGACGGCCTACGCCTACCGCGAACTCAACTCCGACACCACCGACTCAGGTGCGTCGTTCACCTGGTCCACCAGGGCGTTCGGACCGTATGCGGGCTGGATGTGTGGCTGGGGCATGGTGATCGCGACGATCATCGTGCTGTCCAATCTGGCCGCGGTCGCGGTGCAATTTCTGTATCTGACGTTGGCCCGCATATTCGATCACGAGTCATGGGCCGATCTGGGCACCTCCAACAAAGTGGTGAATATCGGGACGACGGTGGTGTTGCTGGCGCTGGCGACCTATGTGTCGATGCGCGGCGTCACCACCAGCGAACGCATCCAGTACTACCTGGTCGGATTCCAGATGATCGTGCTGCTGGTGTTCGCGACGGTCGCCCTCGTCAAGGTCGCCACGGGCGACGTCCCCGACGGTGGTGGACTTGCCTTCGACATCGACTGGTTCAATCCGTTCACCGGAATGACCATTTCGGCTTTCGCCGTGGGATTGACCGGATCCATCTTCGCCTTCTGGGGCTGGGACACCTGTCTGACCCTTGGCGAGGAATGTAAGGACAAGGAACGCACCCCTGGCCGCGCCGGATTGCTGTGCGTGCTCACCATTCTCGGCACGTACCTGCTCGTCGGCCTGGCCACCATGATGTACGCGGGTGTGGGTAAGACAGGTCTGGGACTGGGCAACGAGGAGATCGAGGACAATGTCTTCGGTGCGCTCGCCGAGCCGATCATGGGCAGCTTCGGCCAGATCTTCCTGTTCCTGGCCATCCTCGCCTCGGCGGTCGCGAGTCTGCAGACCACGTTCCTGCCGGTGGCCCGCACGATGTTGTCGATGGGCAGTTACAAGGCGTTTCCGGAGAAGTTCGCCGAGATCAGCCCCCGCTACCTGTCGCCGGCCTTCGGTGCGCTCGTCGCGGGCATTGTGACGGCCGTGTTCTACTCGGGTGTGACGTTGCTGTCGGACCGTACGCTCACCGATACCATCGCGGCACTGGGCATCATGATCTGTTGGTACTACGGCATCACCGCCTTCGCATGCGTCTGGTACTTCCGGCATCAGCTGTTCACCAGCAGACACAATTTCCTGTACAAGTTCCTGTGCCCGCTGCTCGGTGGCACCGCTCTCATCCTCGTGTTCGGCATCTCGGTCAAGGAAAGCCTCGACCCGGAAAACGGTAGCGGGGCCTCGCTGTTCGGGATCGGGCTGATCTTCTACATAGGCTTCGGTCTACTCATCCTCGGGGCGATCCTGATGGTGGTGATGCGGATTCTGCGGCCGGCGTTCTTCATCGGCGAGACGTTGCGCCGCACCACCCCGAATGCCCCCGTCGATATCGAGAAGTAGCGATGCGGCTGATCACCGCCCCGGGGGTACCTTCCTCACCGGCCCGCGTCGATCTGCCCGCCCGGGAACCTTTGCGGGTCGGTGCGGTACAGCATCGCTGGCACGACTCACCCGACGACCTGCTCGCCGAACTTGACGAGGGGATCGCCCTGGCCGCGCGGGAGGGTGCGCGGGTGGTGTTCCTGCCCGAACTCACCCTCAGTCGCTATCCGGCCTTCGTCCGCGGCGGCGACGATCCGGGAGCGGGTGCCGAGGATCTGCGCGACGGCCCGACGGTGCGGTTCGCGACCGAGGCCGCCGGGAAACACGGTGTGCTCGTGCACGCTTCGCTGTATGAGCGTGACGGGGCGTCGTTGCACGAAAGCTATGGTGACGGACTCGGTTTCAATACCGCGGTCCTCGCCGGGCCGGACGGTCTCATCACCTATACCCGCAAACTGCACATCCCGGTGACCGAGGGCTATTACGAGGACACCTATTTCCGCGGCGGTCCGGTCGGCGCGGATCCGACCGGCCGACAGGCGTATCCGGTGCACACCGTCGATGCTCTCGGCGGCGCGCGCATCGGTATGCCGACATGCTGGGACGAATGGTTTCCCGAAGTGGCGCGGATGTATTCGCTGGCCGGCGCCGAGATCATCGTGTACCCGACGGCGATCGGCTCCGAACCCGGGCACCCCGGTTTCGACACACAGCCGCTGTGGCAGCAGGTGATCGTCGGCAACGGAATCGCCAACGGCACGTTCATGATCGCTCCGAACCGGCACGGCGACGAAGGTGCGATCACCTTCTACGGGTCGTCGTTCATCTCGGATCCGTACGGCCGCATCCTGGTTCAGGCGCCCCGAGACGAATCCGCTGTTCTTGTGGCCGATCTGGACCTCGACCAGCGCCGCGACTGGCTCACCCTGTTCCCGTTCCTGGCCACCCGCCGCCCTGACACCTACGGTCGGCTCACCGAACCGGTCGACCCGTCACATCCGCTGGGAGGGAGCAACTGATGACGACGTGGCGGATGCCGGCCGAAAGCGAACCGCACGAACGCACCTGGATGGCGTTCCCGGCGCACGGCTACTCGCTCGGCGACACCGAGACCGAACACGAACAGGCACGCACGGCCTGGTCGACCGTCGCCAACGCCATCAGCGAGTACGAGCCGGTGACCGTCGTCGTCGACCCGACCCAGACCGGATATGCGCGACGGTATCTCTCCGAAGCGATCGACATCGTCGAAGAACCCCTCAACGACGCCTGGATGCGCGACATCGGACCGACCTTCGTCGTCGACGACGAGGGCGGCGTCGCCGGCATCGACTGGGTGTTCAACGGATGGGGCGCACAGGAGTGGGCCGCCTGGGACCGCGATCAGCACATCGCGTCGAAGGTGCTGGCGCGCACCGGACTCGAACGCATCGGATCGACGCTGGTCAACGAGGGTGGCGGCATCCAGGTCGACGGCGCGGGCACCGTGCTGGTCACCGACACCGTGCAACTCGATCCCGGCCGCAACCCCGGACTGACCAAGGCCGACGTGGAGGCCGAACTGCGGCGCACCCTCGGCGTCGGGACGGTGATCTGGGTGCCGCGCGGACTGACCCGGGACTCCCAGCGCTACGGCACCCGCGGGCACATCGACATCATCGCCGCGCTGCCGTCGCCGGGCGCGGTCATCTACCACGATCAGCGCAACCCGGATCATCCCGATCACGCCGTCTCGGCCCAGATCCGGGCGACTCTGGAACACGCCGTCGACGATGCCGGACGGTCCTTCGAGATCATCGCCGTGCCCGCCCCCGAACACCTCACCGACGACGAGGGTTTCGTCGACCACAGCTACATCAATCACTACGTCGCCAACGGCGCGGTCATCGCCTGCTCCTTCGACGACCCCGCCGACGCCGAGGCCGCCGAAATCCTGGGTTCGGTGTATCCGGGCCGCGACGTGGTCACCGTCGACGCCCGCGCCATCTTCGCCCGCGGCGGCGGCATCCACTGCATCACCCAGAATCAACCCAGCGGGGTGCGATAGTCCGCCCGGCGCACGGGTACGGCCTCGGTTCGGGCAGTATTGAACGATGGTCACAGTGCGTCGGGATACGGAATCCGTACAACCGATCGCATTGATCTACACGGCACTCTCGTCGTCGATCGTGGCCTCGCTCGGCATGCTGCTGGTGCCCACCATCTCGCGGGAACTCGACGTCGCGGTGAGTACGGCACAGTGGACGCTCACCATCAACCTGCTGGTCGGGGCGGTGGTCACGCCGGTGATGGGGCGCCTGAGCGACGGCCCGCACAAGAAGCGGCTGCTTATCGTGTCGTTGCTGATCATCATGGCCGGGTCGGCGCTGGCCGCATGCGCACCCAACTTCCCGGTGTTCCTGGCGGGCCGGGCGATGCAGGGTCTGACTTATGGCATCGTGCCGGTGACCATCGCGATCGCCCGGCGGTATCTGCCACCCGAGCGCCTGGCCGGCGGTATCTCGTCGTTGTCGGTGACGGTCGCGACGGGCCTGGGTCTCGGCTATCCGCTGACCGGTTTGCTCGCCTCGGACTTCGGTTTCCGCACCGCGTTCTGGTTCGCGGTAGTCTTCATCGCCTCGGCCATCGCCGTCGCGTGGTGGACGATTCCTGACGGCCCCGACGACCAGGCGCCGCGACGGCCGTTCGACCTGCGCGGCGCCGGACTGTTCGGTGCCGGACTGGCGGCGCTGCTCATCGGAATCAGCCAGGGCCCGGACTGGGGCTGGGCGTCGGTGTGGTCGGTGGTGACCATTGGCGGTGCGCTGATCCTCCTGACGATCTGGGTGCTGGTGTCGCTGCGCACCCCGCACGCCATGGTCAACCTGCGGGTGATCCGTCGTCCCGACGTACTGCTGGCCAACGGCGCGGCCATCGGGCTGGGCATCGCGATGTATATGGGCCTGTCGATCATCAGCCTCGTCGCGCAGGCCCCCGAGAGCACCGGCTTCGGGCTTGCGGTGCCCGTGCTGTGGGCCGGTTTCGTGATGCTGCCGCTGTCGGTGGGCAGCTTCGCCGCCAACCGGGTCGTCCGCGCCCTGTCGCGACGGGTGTCGCTGACGACATTCCTGCCGATCGGCGCGAGCGTGCTGACTGCTGCGGCGTTCGTGATGTGGCTGGCGCACAACCATCTGTGGGAGCTGATGGCGAGCCAGTTCTTGTTCGGCGTCGGCATCGGCACCACCTACGCCGCCATGCCCGGACTCATCGCGCGCAGCGTCGTCACCGAGGAACTGGGCAGCGCCGTCAGCTTCAACCAGGTGCTGCGCACACTCGGCGGCGCGCTCGGCAGCGCCCTGTCGGGGGCGGTCCTCACCGCACACGCGGTGACCGCGGGCGGACCTCCGTCAGAGGCCGGCATCCGGCTGGCACTGGCCATCAGCGCCGCCGGCTGTGCCGCGGTGTGCGTGGCGCTGATCGTCAACCTGCTCCGCGGCGGGGTCCGCGAACCGGCGGAATACTAGGCTCCTGCGACCGTCGACTCGGCGGGTGCTTGCGGGGTGATCGCCACCGGCTTGGTGCGTGGCACCAGGGCCGTGATGGCCACACCGATGAAGGCGGCGATCGCGCCGATCAGGAAGCACCAGGTGAACGTCGAATCCGCCGGGAAGCTGACGCCGCCGACGTCGATGCTCGACGAGGTGAGCACCAGGGCCATCACCGCTGACGCCGAGGTGGTGCCCACCGATCGCATCAGCGAGTTGAGACCGACGGCCGCACCGGCCTCCGACAGCGGGACGCTGCCCAGGATGAGGGTGGGCATCGCGGCATAGCCGATGCCGACGCCCGCGGCGCACACCATCGACGCCAGCATCAGCTGCCAGGTCGAGCCCATCATGAAAGCGGCGAACAGGTAACCGATACCGAGGACCGTTGCACCGAGCATCAGCGTGTACTTGGGGCCGATCCGGTTGATCAGCGTGGCCGAGACGGGCGCGAACACCATCATCATCAGGCCGCCGGGCGCCATCCACAAACCTGCTTGCAGGATCGTCTGGCCCAGGCCGTATCCGGTGGTCTTGGGTGATTCGAGCAGCAGCGGCACGACGATGGACTGCGCCATCATGCCGAAACCGATGGCCACACCCGCGATGTTGCAGAACAGCACCGCCGGCCGGGCGCTGGTGCGCAGGTCGACGAGCGGGTTGCGGTGGCCGAGTTCGTAGTGGCCCCAGAGGGCGAACACGACGACACCCGCGGCCAGCATGCCCAGCGTCGTGGCACTCGACCAGCCCCAATCGTTGCCCTTGGTGATCGCTGTCAGCACCAGGATCAGGCCCGCCGACAATCCGATGGCGCCACCCCAGTCGAGGCGGCCACCGACCGCGTCCTGCACGGACGGCACGACGAACGCCGTCAGCGCCAGCATGAGCGTGGCGAGTGCCGCCGATGCCCAGAACAGGACGTGCCAGTCGCCGGACTCGTAGATCGCGGCGGCCAGCGGCAGGCCGATCGCACCACCCACACCCATCGTCGCCGACATGGTGGCGACGGCGACCGACGTCAGCCGGGGCGGGGTGACCTCGCGCATCAGGCTGATCGCGACCGGGATGAAACCCATCGCCAGACCCTGGACCGCGCGCCCCACGACCATCGGGACCAGGCTCGATCCGACGGCGCAGATCACCGAACCGAGCACCAGCAGGGCGGCGCTCACCAGCAGCACCCGCTTCTTGCCGAACATGTCGGCCAGGCGCCCGGCGATCGGCATGGCCACCGCCGCCGCGAGGAGGGTGGCGGTGATGACCCACGACGCGTCGGTGCGTGAGGCGCCCAGCAGTGCCGGGAGTTCGGGCTGCAGCGGTACGACGAGCGTCTGCATCAGCGAGGCGACGAGACCGCCGAAGCAGAGCGTCGCGACGATCAGGACGGCGTTGGGGGCCGATGCCGCCTCGTCCGCGACAACCAGGTTCTTTTCCGGTGTGGCATCCCCGGTGTGCTCCGACATGGCACCTCCTTTAGGTGTGCATAGTACATATGTAACCTACATATCGGAATCCGGATTGGCAGGGTGAACGCCGCCGCAGGCACAATGTCCGAAATGTTCGCTGATGGAATCAAGGCCGATGGAATCAAGGGGGTGCGATGACGATCTCCCCTTGGGCTTCACAGCAGATCCATGACCTCGTCGACGAACTACAGCGATTGAACCGGCGCAAGGCCAATACCTTCGCCGGCGCGATCCTGGAAGCATCGGCGTTCAATATCCTCTGGCGGCTCTGGGAAGGGCCGAGGACTCTGCGTGAGCTCTCCGTCGAACTCGAACTCGAACAGTCGACCGTGAATCGCCAGGTCAACGCTGCGATCAAGCATGGTTACATCGAGCGATTCGCCGTCGAGGGCAGCGCCAGCAAGATGCTGCGGCCCACCGATGCGGGTCGGGCGGCGTTCGAGCATGACGGTGATCTGCGCGCCGACCGGTTGCGCCGCGTCTTCGACGATCTGGCTCCCGGCAGTCCCGAGGCGCTGCTGCGCGAGTTACGTGCCTACAACGACGCCTACGAGCGGGCGGTGCGCGCCGAGGGGCTCTGATCCGGCCGTACCTAGTCGGGGCGACCACATTTGTGGCGTGGAAGGGGTTGCCAATACGGGTTACGCTCCGGTAAGTTCTCTACAGAGTTTATGGAGCCGTGTGGCCCCAGGGTGAAATATGCCCCAGAGCCGGTCGTGGTTCAGGGTGGGATCGGAGTGGAATGTCGGGAGTGGAAAAGCCACAGACGACGCGTCGTACGTTTCTCAAGGGTGCCGCTGCGGTAGGTGCCGGTGTCGCCGGTGCGCAGTTCATCCCGGGAGTGGGACCGGCGACGGGTGCCCCGCGGGTGCGTACCGACCGTTCCGAGCAGCGTGCCATCGTCATCGGTTCCGGCTTCGGCGGCGGCGTGGCGGCGCTGCGGCTGGCCCAGGCGGGTGTGAACGTACTGGTCCTCGAACGCGGGCGGCGCTGGCCGACCGGCCCCAACGCCCGCACCTTCCCGACGGCCAAGACCATGGACCGGCGCGTCATGTGGCACAAGTCCGCGCCCAACCTGTTCGGCCGGCCGTTCGGCACCGACCCGTACGTCGGCCTGTTCGAGACTGTCGTGAGTCCCACGATGTCGGCGGTGTGCGCGGCCGGTGTCGGCGGCGGGTCGCTGGTGTACCTCGGCATGACCCTGCAGCCCAAGCGGTCGGTGTTCAACGCCTGGTTCCCCGACGCCCTCGACTACTCGACGATGGACCGCGTCCACTACCCGCGGGTGGCCCGGATGCTCAAGGCCAACGTCGCACCCGATGCGCTCATCAACTCGCACGCCTACCGCGGCGCCCGCGAATTCGCCAAGCGAGCCCGCCGGGCCGGGATGCCGGTGGAGAAGCTGGCCGCCCCGATCGACTGGAACTACGCGATCGCCGAGAACCACGGACGGATGCGGCGGTCCTACACGATCGGCGACACCCTGTTCGGTGTGAACAACGGCGGCAAGCACAGCATCGACGCCACCTACCTGCGGCAGGCCGAGGCCACCGGCCGGGTCACCGTCGCCACCCAGCACGAGGTCACCAGCATCGCCCGCGGCCGCGACGGCAAGTGGATCGTGAACGTGAGCCGTACCGACAAGTTCGGCCGGGTGGTCGGTCGCAAGGTGTACACCACCAGGGCGCTGATCCTGGCCGCCGGCAGCCTCAACACCAGCAAGCTGCTGGTCAAGGCAAAGCGGACCGGAGCCATCTCCAACCTGCCCGACGGCGTCGGCCACGGCTGGGGCACCAACGGCGACCGCACTTTCTCGTGGACGGGCATCACCGCTGATCTGGGCGTCCCGCAGGGTGGGCCCGTCGTCTACGGCTCGCAGAACTGGGCCAATCCGCGTACCGCCTACACCATCGTGCAGGCCGCAGCACCGCAGTTCATGGGTGTCGACGGCCGCAGCACGATGCTGTTCGGATACGGCGCCAGCGGAACCCGTGGCAGTATCGGCGTCGACCCGCTGACCGGCAATCCCACCATCGCCTGGCCGTTCGGCGGCGACGCCGGGGTCGCCGGCCGACTCAACAACGCCGCCCACCGCATCGGCGGCATCGACCCGGTCGCCGACCTGAACCTGGTCACCCCGTTCACCTGGCATCCGCTCGGCGGCGCCAACATGGGCGTGGTGTGCGACCTCGAAGGGCGGGTGCGCGGCCAGAAGGGCCTGTACGTGCTCGATGGTTCGCTGCTGCCCGGCACCGCTGCCGCGTGCAACCCGTCGATGACCATCGCCGCCGTCGCGGAGCGGGCGATGGACCGGATCGTCGCACGCGACGTCGGTTCCGTCATTTGATCGGGTTCGCCGGAGTTATTTGCTAATTTGAATGTGGCGTACATCACAGTGACGGAAGGCGCGGGGGCTGACAAGGTTACTGCGAAGTAGAACGAGTTCTAGTATTCGTTTTTCGCTTCCGGGTGGACTTGCCCTCCGCCCGGCTTGTCCGGTCCATCGCTTCTGGAGTGTCGAATGCCGTCTGTAGTACCCACCTCGTCCCGTCGTTCCGTCCTCACCGGTGCCGCTGCCGTCGGTGTGGGTGCCGTTGCGGCACAGTTCATTCCGAACGTAGGGTCGGCATCGGCGGCGCCGTCGCGGCGGGTTCGGACCACGCGCGAGGAACATCGGGTGGTGGTCGTGGGCTCCGGCTTCGGCGGCGGCATCTCGGCGCTGCGGCTCGCGCAGGCGGGTGTCGACGTACTGGTTCTCGAACGCGGCCGCCGCTGGAAATCCGGCCCCAACGCGAACACCTTCCCGCGCGCGTCCGCGCCCGACAAGCGCATCCTGTGGCACACGTCCGCGCCGACCCTGTTCGGGCGGCCCGTCGCCTTCGAACCGTACGTCGGCCTGCTGGAAATGGTGATGGGCGAGAACATGACCGCGGTCTGCCCGGCCGGCGTCGGTGGCGGTTCGCTGATTTACCAGGGCATGACGTTGCAGCCGGCCGAGGCGGTGTTCAACGAATGGTTTCCCGACCGCCTCGACTGGCAGCTGATGAACCGTGTGCACTACCCGCGGGTGGCCCGGATGCTCAAGATCGCCGTCGCGCCCGACAAACTGGTCAACTCGCCCAACTACAAGGTGGCCCGCGAATTCGCCAAACGGGTCCGGCGATCGGGTTTCCCGCTGAGCAAAATCCCGATGCCGATCGACTGGAACTATGCCCTGGCCGAACTCGACGGCAAGATGCGGCCGTCGTACACCAACGGCGACGGTGCGCTCGGCGTCAACAACGGCGGCAAGCACAGCGTCGACGTCACCTACATCGCCCGCGCCGAGGCCACCGGGCGGGTGCGCGTGGCCACCCAACATACGGTGACCTCCGTCGGGCGTCGCGCCGACGGCAAGTGGACCGTGAACGTCAGCCGCACCGATGACACCGGCCGCACCGTCGAGCACAAGATCCTCACCACGCCGACGCTGATCCTTGCCGCGGGCAGTGTGAACACCAGCAAACTGCTGGTCAAGGCCAAGGCGACCGGCGCAATCTCCAACCTGCCCGACGGGGTGGGGCAAGGGTGGGGCACCAACGCCGATCGTATCTACGCCTGGGAGAGCCCCGCCTCCGACTTCGGCCCCGTCCAGGGTGGACCCGTCGTCTACGGCTCCAAGAACTGGGACGATCCCAAGAACGCGTTCACCTTCATCCAGGCGTCGATGCCGCCGATGCCGATGGAGACCGGCGCCACGACGTTGGTCGGGTTCGGCGTCAGCAAGGGCCGGGGCAAGGTCGTCTTCGATTCCGCCAAAGGCGAGGCCGTGCTGCGGTGGCCGCACGAGGGTGACCGCGCCATCATCCGGGGTTTCGTCGATCCGGCGATCCGGAAGATCGCCGGATCGGACGTGCTGATCGACACCACCGGCATAATGCCCAACACCTGGCATTCGCTCGGCGGCGCCAACATGGACGTGGTGTGCGACCTTGAGGGGCGGGTCAAGGGCCAGAAGGGCCTGTATGTCCTCGACGGCGCCCTGATGCCGGGTAACACCGCCGCCTGCAACCCGTCGATGACCATCGCCGCCGTCGCCGAACGCGCCCTCGACGACATCGTCGCCAAGGACGTCGGTAGCATCATCTGAGTTCCCGCGGTGCTCACGGCATGCGCGCATCTCACCGGACCCTTCGTGACCTTCGCTCCTTCGTCGCTTCAGCCTCAGGGATCAAGATGTTTGGTTGCGGCCAAACATCTTGATCCCTGAGGAGCAGTCGCGCGACGAGGGGCTCGGCAACGGGATTGGGGATCTTCTTGATCCCTGAGGAGCAGTCGCGCGACGAAGGAGCCGACCGCGTCACGAAGGGTCCGGTGACCTTT
>NZ_JAGQTN010000066.1 GCF_020438995.1 Gordonia sp. (in: high G+C Gram-positive bacteria) | reverse complement strand
GTTCGCGGGAGTCGGTTGTTCGCGGGTCTGGGGCCGGTTACGGGTCGAAGCGGAATCCGACCCCACGCACGGTGACGATGTGCCGGGGACGGTCGCGCCGGTCGTCGCCGATCTTGCGCCGCAACCAGGAGATATGCATGTCCAGGGTCTTGGAGGAACGCAGATCGGCCGAACCCCACACCTCGGTGAGGATCTCGTCGCGGCTGATCACCTGCCCCGACCGCTCCATCAGGAAGCGCAGCAGATCGAACTCCCGATTCGCGAGCACCAGGTCCTTGCCGTCGACGAGAACCCGCCGCCCCCGGGGGTCGACCCGGATGTCGCCGCCGTCGAGGACCTGCTCGGACTCGTCCTCCGAGTCGGTGCGCCTGCGCAGCAGCGCGCGGACCCGGGCGAGCAGTTCGGCCAGCCGGAACGGTTTGCCCACGTAGTCGTCGGCGCCGGCGTCGAGACCGACGACGAAGTCGACCTCGTCGGTGCGTGCGGTGAGCATCAGCACGGCCAGCCCGGGCCGCGACGTCCGGATACGCCTGCACACCTCCAGACCGTCGATCTCGGGCAGGCCCAGATCGAGGATCAGCAGTTCATACCTGCTGTCCTGCGCGTGTTCTAGGGCCTGCGCACCGTCGGTGACCACCTGACAGCCATAGCCTTCGCGGCCCAGCGCCCGCGCGAGGGGCTCAGCGATGGCCACATCGTCCTCGGCCAGCAATACGTCGGTCATCATTGCCCCTAAACGCCGGAAGCGTCGTCCAGCGCCTCTTGGTACAGCAACGCATGCACACGCTCGACCTCCGGAATGTTGTCGAAGGTCAGCGGTTCGTCGGACGCCGATTCGATGACAAGCGAGCCGGTGTGCAACATGCGGTCGATCAGCCCGTGCTGGAACTCGATCGTGTTGATGCGTGGGAGCGGAATGTCGTTACCGGACCGGGTGATGATTCCATTGCGGAAGATCACTCGCTTGTTGGTGACCACGAAATGTGTGGTCTTCCACGACAGCAGCGGCCGCACCAGGAACCAGCCGGCCATACCCAACCAGATCACCAGCACTGTGCCGAGGGCCCAGGTCCTCGCGGTGCCGTCGAGCTTGTCCGACGCCAGCCCCGCAAGTACCCCGGCAGTTCCCGTGGCGATGACAAAAACCAGCATGGGCGCCACCAGACACTTCCAGTGCGGGTGCCGCTGCAGGATGATGCGCTCGCCCTGCGCCAGATTCTCCTTGGGAATACCCATGTCGGTCAGCTTAGTGCTCCGGCCTGTACATTTGCGGAAAGTCGTTCGGTGAAGCCACGCCGACACCCATCTCCTGCGGCTCAACCCTGCGGCGGCTTGCGTAGACTGGGTGGCCTATGACAGGTCAGGAGGCACACCCATGAGCTATCACGACCCGGTCGACCGCAACCGGCGTAATCCGGCTGGTGCCGTTCCCCCGACGCGGGCATATCCAGAGCAGCCCGGCCCCGGACGCGCCGGATACGAACGCGACTCCGGATATTACGGCAATACCGGACAATCCAGCGGTTCCGGACAGTATGGCAATTCCGGACAATACGGGAGTTCAGGCCAGTACTACGACGAGCGCTCTCACGGCGGTCCGATCTATCGCGACCAGGAGTACCTCGCACCCAATCAGTACGACAATCCTCGCGACTACCAGTCATCGCGACCCTATGGTCAGCAGTACGGGGCGCCCCAGCAGTACGGCCAGCCCTACGGCGCGCCATCGCAATACGACCAGCCCCAGTATGAGCAGTCACGCCAGTACGAACAGTCCGGCTCCCGGTCAGGTTCGCGCGACGGCCGGTCGGCACATGGCGCCTACGGTTCATCGCAGCGCGAGCGCAAGCAGGTCGGTCCGGACGTCCATCCCGGATTGTTCATCGGCGGTGTGGTGATGACCGGAATCGTCACTGGACTGGCCGCTTGGCTGGCGGCGTGGATCACCCGGATCGTCGCCGAGAAGGTCAACGATTCCGGCAAGTTCGGTGTCTGGAACCCGATGTCCCGCGACGAATACTGGTTCGCCGTCGTCGCATTGCTCTGCGCGATCACCGCGGGCGCGCTCTGGTACGTCCTGCAACTCATCACCCCGTCCCCCGACGCGTTCTTTCGCTGGGTGGTGACGCTGCTGATCGTGGCCGCCGTACTCATCCCGCTACTGCTGTCGGCGGAGATCTCCGTCGGCATCGCGACCGCGATCCTGCACCTGATCATCGGCCTGCCCATCCTGGGACTCATCCCCACCATGGGCCAAAAAAGCCTGAAAACAACCCGCTGACGCCCACCTGAAACGACGTTCGCGCTCAACCACTTCTCATGACGCCAATCGGATCCGATCGGCGATCAGGGAAGCGGCTGGGCGCGAACTGTCGTAAGGGGGTGTGTCAGCTGCCGGTGCTACTGCCAGTGCTGCTGCCGGTCGCCGAGCTGCCAACGGCTGTGGCCTCAAGGATGTAGATCAGCTGCTGTGGGGCGCACGGGCTGACGGAGGAACCTGCGGGTTCGGGAGCCTTCTGCGGCGGGCACGACGGCGCCAGGGGATATTGGCCGGGCGCACCCTTCGCCGGTGCGGCATCGGCGGGGGCGGCGCTCAGCAGCGCGGGCAGGGCAATCGCGGTCGAGATAGCGGAGACATAGAGACGCCGACGAACGTTCTTCATTGAGACCTCACTCGGTAACGGATACGGACATCATTACCTTGCCATGCTAAGCATCTCCCGGCAGCCCAACCCTGGGCGAGAGTGCTTAGCGGCGCACACTGCACCG
>NZ_JAGQTN010000065.1 GCF_020438995.1 Gordonia sp. (in: high G+C Gram-positive bacteria) | reverse complement strand
CCCACTACACGGAGGTCTGATGAGCTTCAAGAACCCGTATCCCGACGTCGAGATCCCCAACGTCAGTGTCTATGACTTCCTCTTCGGTTCCATCGCCGACGAGGACCTGGATCGGGTCGCCCTCGTGGACCCCAAATCGGGTTCGGAGACCACCTATCGTGCGCTGATCGCGCAGATTAATGCCGCGGCAGGCGCTTTGGCGGCGCGCGGGATCGGTGTCGGCGACGTGGTCGGCATTCTGTCCCCGAATGTTCCGGCGTTCGCCACGGTCTTCCACGGCGTGCTGCGGGCCGGTGCCACCGCCACCACCCTGAACGCGCTGTTCACCGCCAACGAGATCGAAAAGCAACTGATCGACTCCAAGGCCAAGATCCTGATCACCGTCTCGCCGCTGTACGAGCACGCGGCCGAGGCCGCCAAGCGCGTAGGGCTGGGCGACGAGAACCTCATCGTTCTCGACGGTGAGGGCCTGGAGAAGTCGGGACACCCGAACGCCGTCGACCTGCTGGCACCGAATCTTCCGGCGCCCGAGGTGTCGTTCGACCCGGCCACGCACATCGCGGTGCTGCCCTACAGCTCCGGCACCACTGGAAATCCCAAGGGCGTCAAGCTGTCCCACACCAATCTGGTGGCCAATGTGGCACAGATCCAGCCGCTGCAGTCGATGAGCTCCGACGACGCCATCATCGCGGTGCTGCCGTTCTTCCACATCTACGGCATGACCGTGCTCCTCAACGCCGCGCTGTACGCCCGTGCCCGCCTGGTCGTGATGCCGCGCTTCGACCTGGTCGAGTTCCTGGAGAACATCCAGAACCACAAGGTCACCTACGCGTTCATCGCGCCGCCGGTGGCGGTGGCCCTCGCCAAGCACCCGATCGTCGACAATTACGATCTGTCGTCGCTGCACACCATGCTGTCGGGTGCCGCCTCGCTCGACGCCGAACTCGGCAACGCCGTCGCCAAGCGCCTGAACCTGCACATGCTGCAGGGCTACGGCATGAGCGAGTTGTCGCCGGTCAGTCACCTGATCCCCACCGATTCGCAGGCCGTGCTCGGCAAGGACGAGCCGCCGCTGTCGTCGATCGGCTGGGCAGTACCCAATACCGAGAACAAGCTCATCGATCCGGCCACGGGCGACGAGATCCCCGTTCCCGACGAGGGCGTCTCGGCACCCGGCGAGCTGTGGGTCAAGGGCCCGAACGTGATGCTCGGCTACCTCAACAACGACCAGGCCACCGCCGACACCATCGACGCCGACGGCTTCCTGCACACCGGCGACATGGCCACCGTCGACGCGAACGGCTGCGTCTACATCGTCGACCGGCTCAAGGAACTCATCAAGTACAAGGGCTACCAGGTGCCGCCGGCTGAGCTGGAAGCTCTGCTGCTGACCAACCCGAAGATCGCCGACGCCGCGGTCATCGGTGTGATCGAGGAGGAAACCGGCGAGGAGATCCCGAAGGCGTTCGTGGTCCGGCAGCCCGGCGCCGAGATCGATGAGGCCGAGGTGATGGAGTTCGTCGCCGACCGCGTCGCCCCGTACAAGAAGGTCCGCGTCGTCGAATTCATCGACGTCGTCCCCAAGTCCGCATCCGGCAAGATCCTCCGAAAAGACCTCCGTAAGTAGGTTTTCCGCTCGGTATTGCCACGGGTGTGGCAATACCGAGCGGAAACCGGTCAGGAGAGGTTCTCGACAGGGCCGGTCCGGCCTTCGCTGATCGATTTGAGGACGGTGAGTAGCGGATGGAGTTCGTCGAGTAGACGTTGGGCTTGCTCTTTCGTCGGTGCTCGTCCGGTGACGGCGCCGAGGGACAGTTGGTCGAGAAGCAGCGTGTTCAGGCCGTTCGTCTCTTGGTCGAGAATCGCCCAGGGCGCCGTGTCCCGGACACCGTCCCACGTCCCGTCGGCGAGTGCTTGGCGGGCTCGTTCCGCAAGGGTTGCCGCCACGCCGAGGACGTTCATGCCACTGGGAGCCTGTGTGTACCAGTACCGCGCTGCGGCCCGGTACTCAGCTTCGCTGATCTTCAGCTCGTCTGTTCCCCTATACATCTCCGGGGGATTCCCGTCGGCGTCGAAGCTGTCAGCAATGGCCTTGAGGTGGTCGGCCAGAAGTACCCGTCCGACGACGCCGTAGGTCGAGACGAGCATGAGGTCCGTGACGTGGTGGACTCGGACAGGTTTGCCGATGGTTGGGTCGTGATCGGCGAGATCGAACAGCGTGGACGCCGCACGCTGCTTGGCGGATGAGGGCAGCGTGTCGATCAGTCGCCGTCGGATCTCCTTGAGTTCGCTGTGTTCGTCAGCCTTCACCAGGTCTCGATACGCGACCTGTACTGCGCACGTTCGGACGAGAAATACCTCGAGAATGTCCTCCGGCACGGGTCCGGTATCGCTGTGGGTGTCCAGTTCCCGAGCCATCTGGAGGACTGCGTCGATCTCGCCCTGGGGAACGCCCTGCATCATCGCTTCAGCCCGCGCACGGTGGAACTCGGCGGCAGCGGCACGCAGAGGACGGTTCAGTTTGAGCGCGTATCCTCGCTCCTTCTCCTTGTTGGCGACGATGATCGCCAACTGTGCCATCACCTTGACCTGCACCGTCGCCCGTTCGAGCTCGCTGGACTTAGCGGTGATCGCAGCGGTGTGCAGAGAGATGAGCTGGCGTGCGGCCTCCGCGGCGAGTGCAGTGAGACGCTGCCCGAGGTCGAACTGACGCGTGCGCCGGTCTGACTCGAGGCGCGTGATGCCTCTTTTGGCCCACAGCAGCGCCTCGGAACGGCGGTCGTTGGAGGGATCGGCGTCGAGTTCGTCGTCCGGTCGGAGGTAGATCGCGGCAATCGAGTAGCTGATCTCCGCTAGCAGTGGCAATTCGTCGGGATACGTCTTGTCGACCTCGGTGTGGAGCGCCTCGAGTTCCTCCAGCACCACGTTGGAGGTGCGGAGCCCTCGCTTGGATCGGTCGACGATGTCGGTGAGCATGCGGTGGATCTCATTGATGCGTTCCCGATCCGATTGCGCACGGCTGTGCTCAGCGACCCTGCTCAGATTGTCAATCGCATTCTTGCTCAACGACATACCGAAGCTACCGGCCTCATCCAAGAGGGTGACCGCGACGTCGGAGACGTTGCTGAAGGGCTGGTTCTTGATGGTGTTCACCGTGACGCCGGCCGCCTTGGCGAGATCTTTCATCGTGGTGCCGTCGAGCTCACCGGACTCGGCGAGGTTGGCAGCGGCTCCGAAGATCAAAGACCGACTCGCACGCTTGCGTCGGTCGAGTGTCGGCTCCTCGCGGCGTTCCCTGCTCGATGGCGTGGTTCTGGCTTGAGTTCCCATTGCTCCCCGTTGACGTCACTAATGATTCTCGTGCAATATATCGTGATACATCTTGATACTCAAGATAAAGAAGGCGTGACATCCTAAAAATCGATGGACGAGCACGGTTGTGGTCGTTAGCTTGGACCAAGAACCACTCAGGTGTAGCGACGACAGGGAGAACAGCGATAGCCAACCGCAGCCGAGAATGGGACACAGTCATCAAAGCGATCGCCGCTGCCGGGTGGTCGTACCGGCGCTGTAAGCATGGCCTTTACGTCTACCCGGCCGACCGCACGGTCCGCCCGATCACCGTGGCCGGCACCCCCGGTGAGTTCCGGTCACTGGCCAACGCCCGCGCGCAGTTGCGTCGCGCCGGGCTGGCCGGGATCTGAAGGGGCCTCGACGTAACCGGAGTAGAACCCGCGAACCGGAAGTCAGCCTCGAAAACGTCAACACCGACGAACAACCACACAGGAGGTACCAGATGTTCTACGACATGCCGCCGAATCAGGCGATCGTCAGCAAGGTCGACGACAAGAAGTACGCGGATGAGCAGCTTCGTCGTCGTCGCAAGGAGACCGAGGAACGCAAGAAGGCCCTTGCGGCCGAGTCTCGCCGGAAGGCGGCTGAGCGCCAGAAGGTCGAGAAGCGCGGACGCTGACCACCAAGTGCTACGGCAGTAAGTGCACGTAGCCGCGCGATCCGGGTGGCGGGATCTTCCCGACCACCCGGATCGCCAGACTCGATCAGGAGTGACCATGGCTCGCCGCCCGACAATCAAGGCCTTGACCGGCCTGATCAACGCCCGCGCTCGTGCGGCAGAGGCCGACAACGCCCGGGCCCGCACCGAACTCGACACCCTCCGGCTGGCTGACACGATCGCGCAGCGGGACCGCTTCACCGCCGTACTCAACCGGGACCGCGAGCAGCGGCAGATGCAGGTCTTCGAGTACCGACGGCTGCTTCAACCGCCGCCCTACACCGATGCCGACTTCCACGACGAAAGGAACTGGTGATGGCAGACCACCTGCAGAAATGGACTGGACGGGGACAGATCGCCGAGACGTCGCCAACAGGCGTGGCGGCGATGTTCACCGCGGCCGGCCGCCTCGAGCGCGCCACCAGCAAGGCCGCCGGTGAGATTGCCGCCAGCACCTACTTGAACGCGTTGAGGGTCGAGGGCCAGAGCGCCATCGAGCGGGCCAAGGTCAGCGGCGGCGTCGCCCTCGAACGCGAGGGCGCACTCGGGGTGGCCCGCCTGGGTAACGAGATCTCGAACGAACTCGCCCACTCCAGTGGATTGGCCCACCAGTTGGTCGCCGAGGTCCTCACCGGAACTTCCGGGCGGATCCAGCAACTACTCAACGACGGGGCGCGCCGGATCGGCAACGCCTGACGCCGTTTGTGGGTGGGTGCCACGGTCATGGCACCCACCCACAACTCAAGCGGCGAAGGCCAAGCGCGACATAACCCGTCTCACCAGGAAGGACGACCCTGACCATGGCCGGACAACTCGAATCCCATCGCACGCGGCAAGCCGAAAAGCGCACCGATCAACACTTGGCACGTGTCGACCAGGAAACCAGGAATGCCGTGCGCCGGGTAGACGAGCAGTTTGCCAAAGAACGCGCCGCCGTGGTCGCGATCTGTTCTTGTGCACAGGCTGTGTCCGCGGTTCCGGAGTCGGCTCCACCGGCTCTCAAAGCCATGACCGAACGCATCGCACGCGGAACGGGCCGACTGATCGGAAGGATGCTGTGATGAACCTCCATCACCGGACCGGAAAGTCCTCGGACCCTGGCACCGACAACGACGCGACGCCCCGTCCTGGCGCGCGGTCCGAGTTGATAGGGCAGATGCACGCCCTGCACCAGACCATGCAGGACACCGCGGAGACCTCCTCCCCGCTGGCGCAGCACCTGGTCGGAGAGCTGCGGGCGGGCACCTACCAGCGGCTCGCGCCGATGGTCTATGCCCTCGATGGCAGGTCTACATCCCCTGCACCCGAATCCGCAATTGTCGCCGGGCAAGCCGGCCCGGCCCGGCCCGGCGATGCCGCAAGAGGCGGCAATGGCGTCGCCGCCGAGGGTAATTTGCCGGCGCGAACGGGAGTGGTGGAGCGGGTCCGTGGCTGGCGTGCCGCGCTCACCCGCGGTCGGCGTCCGAGATGATCGCGTCAGTGGCGATCCCACTGGTCGGTATCTGCGGCACCTGGCTCATCCTGCTGCTCGGATTCCTTTGGCGTGCTCGGTATGTCCTTGCCGTCGCACTCCTCTTGACCTGCTGGGCAC
The DNA here is from genome assembly GCF_020438995.1 of Gordonia sp. (in: high G+C Gram-positive bacteria). Taxonomy (GTDB): domain Bacteria; phylum Actinomycetota; class Actinomycetes; order Mycobacteriales; family Mycobacteriaceae; genus Gordonia. The sequence continues at coordinate 3,134 of NZ_JAGQTN010000065.1, read as the reverse complement.
TGCTTGCATGGTGATGGAAATCAGCGCGTCGTTCCTCCGGTGGTCCGTTGTGATCCGACTACCGCGCGACGACTGTCGTCGTCGGAAAACGTAGAACTCGACGCTTGGTCTCGTCCAGGTGACTCCACCGTATGTTCCAATGTGGCAGAGACTGGCGACGGTCGGGCGCTGTCGGGACACGGTGCGCGCCGATGTGGAAAACTCATCGCATGAGCAACGGCACCCTGATTCTGATGCGGCACGGCGAGAGCGAATGGAATGCGTCCAACCAGTTCACCGGCTGGGTGGACGTGGCGCTCACCGACAAGGGCAAGGCGGAGGCGGTGCGGGCGGGTGAACTGCTCGTCGAGCAGGATCTGCTGCCCGACGTGCTGTACACCTCGCTGCTGCGGCGGGCCATCGCGACCGCGCAGATCGCGCTCGACAAGGCCGACCGGCACTGGATTCCGGTTGTCCGGGATTGGCGCCTGAACGAACGGCACTACGGTGCGTTGCAGGGTCTCAACAAGGCCGACACCCTCGAGAAGTACGGCAACGAGCAGTTCATGCTGTGGCGGCGCAGCTACGACACCCCGCCCCCGGCGATCGAGGCCGACGCCGAGTACAGCCAGAGCAGCGATCCGCGGTACGCCGGTCTCGACGAGGTGCCGCTGACCGAATGCCTCAAGGACGTCGTCGAACGGCTCATCCCGTACTTCACCGAGACGATCGCCGCCGACCTCAAAGCGGGCAAGACAGTTCTCGTCGCCGCACACGGCAACTCGCTGCGGGCGCTGGTCAAATACCTCGACGGAATCTCCGACGAGGACATCGCCGGCCTGAACATCCCCACCGGCAACCCGCTGCGTTACGACCTCGACGACGACCTCAAGCCCCTCAACCCGGGTGGCACCTATCTCGATCCGGAGGCCGCCGCAGCAGGTGCGGCCGCCGTCGCCGCGCAGGGGCAGAAGAAGTAGCGAGGAGACAACTGCACCCGGCCAACCTGTTCCCGCATCGCTGTGATGCGGGCTACATTGGTGTCATGGCCGAAACGGGGACAGTTCAGATCAAGCATTCGCCGGGGCAGGAGCGATATGAGGCTGCTGTGACAGGGGCGGACGGTACCGATGTGCAGGTGGGGTACCTCGACTACGTCGCGGAGATCGAGCAGGTGGTGCTCACCCACACCGTGATCTTCGAGCGGTTCAGTGGACACGGCTACGCGGGTCAACTGGTCAAGGCGGTCCTCGACGACATCCGGGCCTCGGGCAAGAAGGTCGTGCCGGTGTGCTCGTACGTGGAGGCGTACGTCGGCAGGCACCCCGAATACGCCGACATGGCTGTCCCCGTACCTCGCTGACGGCGGTCGCGACGATGCCGGGCCGGGTTCGGTCCGGCCATCCGGACGACCCTGTCGGGACGGGAATCTGTTGCGTTGGGGAACGCTACGTGAACAGCGTCCGAACACTCCCGCGCGGAGTGCTTCGGGCGTTCGGCGGGCCGTAAGGTGCAGGTTGTGACCGTTGCTTTGGTTCTCGGCGCGATCGCACTGGCATTGGTTGTCGGCGTTGCTGTCGGGGCATTGATCGTGCGACCCCGGCTTTCGGGTGGTTTGGGCCGCTCTGGTGGTTTGGGCCTCTCGGGTGTTTTGGGTTCGGGCGGCTCCCGCGGTGTGGCTCGGGCCGACGCGCCTGTCCCGATCGTGCGTGTCGACGCGGCCGAGGTGCCGCGGGCAGTTCCCGAGGACGCGGAATTGTGCGAGTCCGACGTCGTCGGCCTGACGCCGGACGGCCGCATGACCAAGGCGGGTCTGCTCGGGCTCATCCTGCGCAACTCCGAAACCGCGGTCGCCGTCGTCGACGAGTTCCGCGACGTCGTGCTCTACAACCATCGCGCGGTCGAATTGGGCATGGTCCGGGATCGGCTGCTCGCCGACGTGGTGTGGCGGGCCGCCAAGGAGGTACTCGACGCCGCCGGCCGAGACACCGACAGTTCAGGCGCCGACACCACCAGCACCGGCTTCTTCGAAACCGGCTATCCGGATACCGCCTCGGCGGACAACTCGGCGCAGAAGCGGTTCGAATTCACCCCCAGCCCGTCGACGCTCGGTTTCGTCTCCACCGGCCGGGCCACCGCGCGCAACGTCGACTCCGTCGGATGTGTGGTGCGGCTCGCGGTCGCCGGTGACGGTCACATCGGGACGGAACGGTATGCCATCGTCTACGGCGTCGACGACACCGAACACGCCCGGGTCGAGGCCACCCGGCGCGACTTCGTCGCCAACGTCTCGCACGAACTCAAGACTCCCGTCGGGGCGATCGGTCTGCTCGGCGAGGCGCTCCTCGAATCGGCCGACGACGTCGACGCCGTCAGCCATTTCGGCAAGCAGGTGGTGGGGGAAGCACACCGGCTGGGCACGATGGTCAACGAACTGCTGTCGCTGTCGCGGCTGCAGAGCGGACGGACCGAGGAGTTCGGGCGTGTGGTCGTCGACCAACTCGTCGACGACGCGCTGTCTGCGGCGGCATTGACCGCCGATGCCGCGGGAATCAGATTGCAGGCCGACGACCCCATCGGGCTCGCGATCCGCGGCGACCGCATGCTGCTGCTGACCGCGCTCAACAATCTCATCGTCAACGCCATCTCGTATTCGCCCGAGAACACGATGGTCTCGGTCAGCCGCCGGCGCAGCGTGATCGACGGTGTTCCGGTGGTGTCGATCGCCGTCACAGACCGCGGTATCGGTATCGCATCGGCCGACCAGCAGCGTGTGTTCGAGCGATTCTTCCGCGTCGACAAGGCCCGATCGCGGCTGACCGGAGGCACCGGACTGGGCCTGGCGATCGTGAAACATGTTGCGGCCAACCACAATGGGACCATCGCGCTGTGGAGTAAGCCCGGCACCGGGTCGACGTTCACGCTCAGCATTCCGCAGGATGTTCTCGGCCCCGACGACGAGAACGCGTTCAGGGACGCCGACGCTTTCGAACTCGCGACCGGTGGTGGTGACGACGCAGTCAGGTGAACCGCCGCCCCCTCATAGCCCACCGAGCTTGTTGAAATGTGACACGAGGACAGAAGGAATCTATCTGTGACGCACGTACTGATCGTCGAGGACGAGGAAGCCCTGGCCGATCCGCTGGCATTCCTGT
>NZ_JAGQTN010000064.1 GCF_020438995.1 Gordonia sp. (in: high G+C Gram-positive bacteria) | reverse complement strand
GGCCTCGCCGGGTAGGGGTTCGCCGGGGTCGGGGAGGGCGTCCTTGTCGATGATGTGCTCGAAGGCTCGCAGGTTGTGCAGGGGTTCGCCGCGGGAGACACGCCAGGCCCATTCGCGCTGGATGGAGGTGTGGAAACCGATCTCGAGCAGAATGTTGAAGTCGCTGTCGGCGGCTTCGAGGACCTGCCCGAGGAGGCGATCGATCTCGTCTCCGGTGACCGCGTCGGCGGAGATGCGGCCGACGAGATAGATGTCGCCGACGTTGTCGAGGGTGTACGCGACGCCGTAGATGCGCCGGTTACGTTTGAGCAGGTATTTGTACACCTCCTCGAAGTCCTCGTCGGGACGCCGGCACACGAAGGCCTCCACCCGCAGCCCGTGTTGCTCGGCGGTGAGCAGCACCGTGGTCTTGAGCTTCTTCTCACCGGGCAGCTCGAGGACGAAGTGTGCGGCCTGCGCACCTCCGGAACTCTTTGTGCTGTAGCCGATCTCGCGTTCAGTGAGCGCAGACTCGACGACCTGGGCGATTTCGCTGTATCCCATGCGGATTTTCCGTTCCCTTCTCTCGCGATTCAGGCGCCCACGCGGGTCCGCCGTCGCAGCCAGCTCCGGCGCATCCGCTGGCCGATGCCATCGGCCATTCCGAGAGTGCCCCTGGAACCCAGATGTTCTTTGAGCACAGCGTGTTTGGATGATTCCAGCGAACTCATCGCGCGACCGTAGCTGACCAACAATGCGTCGACGGTGTGCTCCCAGGAGAACTGTTCGGCGTGACCCCGCGCCGAGGCCGCGAGTTCGGCCAGTCGATCCGGTTGCCACAGAAGGCTTTCCAGCGCCGATGTCCACGTGTCGATCTCATGCCCGTCGACGAGCAGACCACTGTGCCCGTCGGCGACGGCCACTTCGAGTCCGCCGACGCGGGCCGCGATCACCGGCGTTCCACAGGCCTGCGCCTCGATGGCCACCATCCCGAAGCTTTCCGAATAGCTGGGCATCGCAAAGAGATCCGATGCGCGATAGACGTCGGCGAGACGATCGGACGGTTGCGGCGGCAGGAACGTGACGGCGTCGGAGATGCCAAGTTGTGCGGCCTGCTCGATCAGCGCTCCGGGCCGTTCGAGTCCGGTCCCCGACGGACCGCCGACAATCAATACCCGCAGCGGCCGCACACCCGAATCCGGTTGCCGCGAACGGTGAATCAGCGGAGCCGCCGCGGCCAGCAACACATCGGGAGCCTTGAGCGGCTGGATACGGCCGACGAAGGTGACAACCTGCTCGCCGGGGTCGAGCCCGAGTTCGGCCCGCGCCTTGGGCATCGAACCCGTTGTGTAACAGTCGAGGTCGGCGCCGGGGTAGACGACGTCGATGCGGTCGGGGTCAGCGCCGTACATCGAGACTAGTTCGGCGGCCTCGGTTTCGGTATTGGCCACCAGCCGGTCGGCCTCGTCGACGACCTGTTGTTCGCCGATCTCCCGCAGGCGCGGTTCGGCGGTGTCCCCCTTGGCCAGGGATGCGTTCTTGACGGCGGCGAGCGTGTGCGCGGTGTGCACCAGCGGCACACTCCAGCGGTCCCGGGCCAGCCACCCCACCTGCCCCGACAACCAGTAGTGCGAGTGGATGAGGTCGTAGTAGCCGGGGTCGTTCATGGCCTCTGCCCGCAGCACCCCGGCGGTGAACGCACACAGTTGGGCGGGCAGATCCGTCTTGTCGAGGCCCTCGAACGGGCCGGCGACGACGTGGCGCACCAGTACTCCGGGCGCGGCGTCGACGACGGGCGCGTCCGCTGACGACGTGGCGCGGGTGAAGATCTCGACCTGCACCCCGCGCCGGGCGAGCCGGATGGCGGTCTGCCAGACGTACACGTTCAGCCCGCCCGCGTCGCCCGTGCCCGGCTGCGCCAGCGGTGAGGTGTGCACGGAGATCAGTGCGACACGACGCGGCACCGGAAGCACGGACATGACGTCCACCTTAATCGCCCGGCTGAAGCTCCTCCGATTCGTCGGCGGGCCATTCATCCTCTACACTGCTTTCGGTAACGGTTTTCATTTGCGTAAGGCGGTCCTCATGAAGCGGCGAGCATTGGTGAGCACGGCGGCGTTGGTCGGGGCGGGCGTCCTGGTCCTGTCCGGTTGCTCCGACAACGGCGACAACGGCGACAGCTCGGCATCCCCGGGCACCGCGACGCCCGGCGTCCCCACCATCGTCACCTCGACCGACGTGTGGGGTTCGGTGGCGACCGCCGTCGCGGGCGACAAAGCCAAGGTCATCGCCCTGTTCACCAACGCACAGGGCGACCCGCACGAGTTCGAGCCACCGGCGGCCGACACCGCAAAGATCGCCGACGCCGACATCATCCTGATGAACGGCGGCCACTACGACCAGTATCTCGAGGACGCGTCCAAGAGCAGCGATGCCACCGTCGTCAACGCATTCAAACTCCTCAGCGACGACCACGACGACCACGACGACCACGACGACCACGACGACCACGACGATGACGACAGCGACGATCACCAGCACCACGGCGACGCCAACGAGCACGTCTTCTACGACCTGGAGCTGGTCGGCGACGTCGCCGACGAACTCGCCGATGCGCTCGCCACGAAGAACCCCTCGGCCAAGACCACCTACGAGGCCAATGCCGACCGCTTCGAGAACAACATCGACGCCCTGCGCACCCAACTCGCCGACATCAAACGCACCCACAACGGCGCGCAGGTCGCCCAGACCGAACCGCTCGCCGGATACCTGCTCACCGAGGCCGGGCTGAACGACATCGCGCCGACCGGGTTCACCCGGTCAGTCGAGGCCGGACAGTCGCCGTCGGCCGCCGACCGTGCCGCCGTCGAGGACCTGCTCAAACAGCACCGCGTCAAGGCGTTCGTCTACAACGTGCAGGAAGTCGACCAGGTCACCGAGGCGCTGCTGAAGGTCGCGCAGTCTTCGAAGGTGCCGGTCGTCGAGTTCACCGAGACGCTGCCCGACGGCGTCGACAATTACATCGGCTGGCAGCGCGGACAGATCCGGTCGCTCGCCGACGCACTCGGCACCGCACAATAGTCGGGTGAACAGCCCATCACCCCGGGGCCACCGGCCGGTGGCCCGATTCGGTCACGCCCGCCTGGCATTCGGCGACCGCGTCCTGTGGGACGACCTCGACCTGACCATCGAACCCGGCGAATGGATCGCGGTCCTGGGCCCCAACGGGTCCGGCAAGACGTCGTTTCTGCGGACTTTGCTGCATCAGTACCCGCTGAGCTCGGGCGAGCTGGAGGTCACCGACGCCGTCGGCTACATCCCGCAACAACACGCCGACGACGCCGACACGATGGCTCTGCGTGGTCGCGACCTGGTCGGTTTCGGTGTCGACGGCCGATCATGGGGGCTCGGGCTGCGGGGCCGGGCACGCCGGCGCCAGATCGTCGACGACGCGCTGGCGCAGGTCGGCGCCGAGAGGTACGCCGGCGCCCCGCTCGGTGTGCTCTCCGGTGGTGAACAGCAACGGCTGCGGGTCGCGCAGGCACTGACCGCCGACCCCGCCCTCCTGCTCTGCGACGAGCCGCTGGCCAGCCTCGACCCGGCCAATCAGCAGTTGGTCGTCGAGCTGATCGACGCCCGGCGCCGCAATGCCGGCACCGCCGTGGTGTTCGTGACGCACGAGATCAATCCGGTGCTCCCCTATGTGGACCGCGTGCTGTACCTGGTGGGCGGGCAGTTCCTCGTCGGGCCGCCCGATGAGGTGATGACCACCGAAACGCTGTCGAAGCTGTACGGCAGCGATATCGAGGTGATCCGCGTCGGCGGGCGCCTCCTGGTTGTCGGCGGCGAGGACGGCCATCACTGCATGGGCGACGCGCACTCCGACGGTGCCGCGTGAACGCGCCGCTGGCCGCATCCCGGGTCGAGCTGCACCAGTTCTGGGACTTCTCGCAGACCGCCGACCTCCTGCAACGCGACTTCGTGCACCAGTCGCTGCTGGCGCTGGCGCTGGTCGCGCTGATGGGCGGGGTGATCGGGCCGCTGGTGATCGCGCGGCAGATGTCGTTCGCGGTGCACGGCGTGGGCGAGTTGTCGCTGACCGGCGCGGCCGCGGCGCTGCTGCTCGGGGTAAGCGTCAACCTCGGCGGCGTCGGCGGTGCGGTGGTGGCCGCGGCCATCTTCGGGTTCCTCGGCAACAAGGCCCGCGAACGCGACTCGGTGATCGGCGTGCTGATGGCGTTCGGTCTCGGCCTGGGCGTGCTGTTCATCGCCCTCTACGACGGCCGCACCACCACCGCCTTCGCGCTGCTCACCGGACAGGTCGTCAGCGTCACCACGTCGGGCCTTGTGGCCGCGGCCGTGACCGCGGTCATCGTCCTGACGGGCATGGCGATCATCTACCGCCCCCTGCTGTTCGCCTCCCTCGACCCACGCGTCGCCCAGGCCCACGGCGTACCGATGCGACTGCTGTCGGTGGTGTTCGCGGTGCTGATGGCCTTGGCCGTCGCGCAAGCCGTGCAGATCATCGGCGCATTGCTGGTGATGTCGCTGATGATCACCCCCGCGGCCGCCGCATCCCGCGTCAGTGCGAACCCAGCCGTCGTCCTGGGCCTCGCGGTCCTGTTCGCCGAGATCGCCGCCATCGGCGGAGTCATCCTGTCCCTGGCACCCGGCCTGCCCGTATCGGTGTTCGTCACCACCATCTCGTTCCTGATCTACGCCGCCTGCCGCCTCATCGGCCGCCGCCGGATCTGGGCCACCCGATAGCCCACATCTCCGCACAGGCGGTGCCAACCGGCATCTTTTGTGCTGCACACTAATTATTGGGCTTGTAGTCCGAACGGTTGAACTTTTCTCGGCATTCCGAATCACACCGCCGCGACCAGCAGAAACAGTCCGGCCGAGTAGTTCGAAGCGAAAATTGCGTAGTTTGAGGCATTCCCCCAGGCATCACTTTGAGCGATTGTTGACTCTATCTATCTGATCTCGCCTGGAGGATGCCATGCGTATCTCGCAGAAGAACCGCGTCCGCCTGATCGCCGCAGCCGCCGGGGTCAGCTTGTTCCTCAATCCCGGCCAGGCCGCCGCCGACCAGACCGGAAGCCTGTCCGAGTCGTCTTCACAAGGCAGTGCGACCAGCGGCAGTGCGACCAGCGGTTCCGGCGAAGCACCGAGCGGCGGCACCCCGTCGGGCAACGCCAATACCGACAGGGGTGACTCGGATACCGGCGACGGCAACTCCGCCGACGACGGGTCGCCGGGCGACCCCAGTCCCTCCGATGGCGGCAGCCCCTCCGATGGCGGCGAATCACCCGGCGGCGGTACCGGGTCCGGCGCCGGCGGATCGCCCGGTGACGGCGGATCACCCGGCACCGGAACCGGCACCGGAACCGGCGATGGTGGATCGCCCGGTGACAACGAATCCCCGGGTGCGCAAACCCCGGTCACCGACACCCCCGCCAACGGCGCGGCAACAACCCCCGACACCTCGTCCACCCACAACGGTTCCGCCGGCATCGAACCCGTAGAAGAGTCCACCGACACCACACCCCCGACCACCACACCCCCGACCTATGCCGGAACGCCGGCCTACACCGGTTCAGCCGAGGGCGGCGGCGCCTCCTCCGGCACCAATCCACCGGCGAATACCACCCCACCGGCCACCGATCAATCCACCTTCTCCGAACCCGGAACAACCACAGCCACCACCGAACCCGGCCCCGGCCCCGGCCCCGGCGAACGCGTTACGACAGAACCCACCGACACCGGGCAGACAGATACGACCCAACCCAACACCACACAAACCGACACCCCACAGATGCTCGCGTTCTCCACCCCTGCAAGCATCCTCACCGAAACAGGCGACACCCCACAAACTTTCGCACCCGCCGCATTCCTCAACGCCGGCCCGACCACCACGACGGCAACCACCCCGCCGACCACCACCGGACAAGCGGTCGCCGGGCTGTTCGTCATTCTGGGTCTGCCCACCCTCGGCGGCCCGGCCGCCACCACCTACGCCACCCACCCCGCCCCGTGGACCCTGCTGTGGTGGGTTCAACGCACCAGATCCTTCCTCCACAACCAAACCCCCACCGCCACACCCACTCTGCAACCCACCATCGACGGCTACACCATCAGCTTGAACGCCACCGACCCCGACTGCGACCCGCTCACCACCACCATCGCATCCGGGCCGGCGAACGGCACCGCAGTGGTCAACAGCGATGGCACGATCACCTACACCGCCAGTCCGGGCAGCCCCACCGCCGACCAATTCACCGTCAAGCTCTCCGACACCGGCCCCCACTTCCACGGCCTGGCGAGCCTGCTGAGCATCTTCACCGGCCGGGACCCGCACACCCGGTACGTCACGATCAACGTCCCCGCACCCACCAACCAGGCCCCGACGATCAACCTCGCGCCACCGTCACAGCCGGCACTCGGATCAGGAACCGTCACGGGCACCCTCACCGCAACCGACCCCGACTCCGACCCGCTGACGTTCACAGTGAACGGCGCAAACACCACCGGCACAAACATATTCACCACCGCCAAGGGCGCGACACTGCTCCTCGACCCGGCAATGGGCACCTACACTTACATCCCGTCCGGCGCCCAGCGATTGGCAGCCTCCTACCTCCATGCCACCAGCGACGACCTCGACGAAACACTCACCATCACCGTCGATGACGGACGCGGCGGAACCGACAGCGCAACCGTCATCGCCCCCGTCGCCGGAATCGTGCTCCCCGGCTCACCCAATGGCAACCTCCCGATCGCCGCTGACGGCACCGCCTACCAGGTCAGCTTCGATTACGATCCCGACACCGGAGTCGTCACCAATTACGTCACCGTCATCACCCCCACCGGCACCACGATCGTCACCACGGTCGCCGGCGACCCCTACAGCGACATCCAGGTCGATCCCGGCGGCACCGCCCATCTGGCCAGCTACACCTACAACCCCGACACGGGCGAATCCGAGTTCTATATCGCCGCCATCACCCCCTCCGGGACCTCAACCGCCACGCAACTCACCGGCGTACCCATCGGCAGCCTCCAGGTCGCCCCGAACGGCACGGTCTACCAGGTCATCCGCACCGACGATCCCGTCAGCGGCGATGCCGTGTACCACACCACCACCATCACCCCCGCCGGGACCACAACCGTCACCGAACTCATCGGCACAGTTGCCGACCTCCGGATCGCGCCCAACGGCACCGCTTACCACACCACCTCCACCTACAACGGCTCCACCGGTCAGTACACCACCTACGTCACCACCATCACGACGACCGGCACATTGACCGCCGTCATCCCACTCGCCGGCGCACCCGGCGGCCTCCAGTTCGCCCCCGACGGCACCGCCTACCAAACCACCTACACCGAAGACCCTGTCACCGGCGACACCATCACCAACGTCACCACCATCACAACCGCCGGCAACGCGATTCGGACCTCACTCTTCGGCTACCCGTTCAGCGACCTCCTGATCGCCCCCGACAGCACCGCCTACCAATCCACCTACACCTACGACGCCACCACCGACGTCTACAACACCTACGTCACCGCCATCACCACCGACGGCACCGCAACCAGAATCTCGCTACTCGACGCCATCCCCGGCCACCTCCAGATTGCCCCGGACGGCACCGTCTACCAGACCACCTACACCTACGACCCCGTCGCAGGCGACGCCACGTATGTCATCGCCATCACCGGCACCGCCGTCGACCTCGAGGTGAGGGCCGACGGCACCCCCAACGGCGGCCCGGTGATCGCCACCGACGGCACCGTCTACCAGACCACCTACACCTACGACCCCGCCACCGGCGACCTCGTCTACAACGTCGTCGCCATCACCGCCATCGGCGGCCTCGCGTTCACCCAGCTCGACGGCGCGCCCTACGGCGACCTCCAGACCGCCCCCGACAACACCGCCTACTACACCCTCTACACGTACGACCCCACCGGCGACATCTCCTTCTTCATCACCGCCGTCGACAGCAGCGGCGTCCTCACCGCCACCACCCCGCTTTCCGGCGTCCCCACCGGCGGCCTCACCTTCGCCCCCGACGGCACCGCATACCAGATCACCTACATCGACGACCCCGTCACCAGCGAAACCAGCTACTTCGTCACCGGTGTGGCCGACGGCATCGCAACCATCACCCCGCTCACCGGCTACTGGTACAGCGAGGTCCTGATCGCCCCCGACAGCTCCGCCCACCTGATCACCTACACCAGCGACCACGCCACCGGCGACATGACGTACTACGTCACCTCCATCACCGCCACCGGCGCCACCACCACCCCACTCGGCGGACAACCCTGGGGCGTCCCCCAGCTCAGACCTGACGGATCAGTCCTGCAGACGGTGGATGCGGGCAACGGCGTCACCCGCATCGTGGTCATCAAACCCGCCGACACGGCGCCGGTGGTGTGAATCAACCGGACAATTCAGTCGAATGCAGGCGCTGCCAGACCTCGCGTCGGCGGGCGTCTGGGTCGGTGTCGACGCGGCTCGGGTCGTCGATGATCAGGACGCGGCGGTCGGCGGTGGTGTAGGCGGGCCAGTCGCTGCCGGGATCGCGGTGGCGGGCGAAACCGCCCCAACGGCCCTGCACCTCGGCGACCAGGCGACTGACCGAACGCCAGTCGGCGATCGCCAGAAAACCGGCGACGTAGGTTTTCAGCGAACCGAACACCGCCAGCATCTCGGTGGTATGGGTGGCGCCGAAACCGCTCGCCTTGAGCAGTCGGGTCACGTAGTCGTAGCGGTAGTGGTAGGTGGGTGCCACCGCGCTGTGGCCGTCGACGAACACGCTGGTGGGGCCCCAGAACAGGAAATCGCCCGACAGTCGCGACTTGTCGGCCTTCTCCTCGCCGTAGACGGCGCGGATCGCCTCACCGCCCGCTGTACCGGCGAGCTTGTGGACGGTCTTCTCCACCGCCGGCGTCAGGTCGAAGAACCGGGCGAACAGCGCTCCTTCCTCCCGGTTGTTGCCGACGACCAGCGGGATCGGGTGAGTGACACCGGCGCGGGCGGCCTGCAGCGGCGACTGCGGCAGGATGTCGTCGCCGATGATCGGTGCCATCGGCAGAAACACCCCGACGTCGACCTTCATCGAATAGTCCATCAGCTTCTTGCCCGCCTGATGGATCGCGTGGCCCGACGCCCGCGACAGCAACCGGCGGGCCTGCCGGGCCGGGAACGGATGCCCGTCATGAGGAGCGCCCGGAGCCCGGAACGGATCGTCGAGGAGCCGCAGGAACTCGTCGGCGATGATGCGTGCGGTGTCCTGCTCGACGACGAGTTCGGGGGCCGGGCTCTCGGCGATCGCGGCGGCGAACAGTCCCTTCGCGGCGGGCACGGCGAGCAGTGCCAGCACCGACGAGCCGCCCGCGCTCTCCCCGAACACTGTGACGTTGTCGGCGTCGCCGCCGAATGCGGCGATGTTGCGCTGCACCCACTCCAGCGCTGCGATCTGGTCACGCAGGCCGAGATTGGTCTCGAACGGGTGCTCGGGATCGGCGTACTCGGTGACGTCGAGGAATCCGAACGGCCCGAACCGGTACTGGATGGTGACGACGACGACGTCCTGGTTGCGGGCGAGATGGGTACCGTCGTAGATGGGGGTGGCTGCCATCCCCATCAGGAAACCGCCGCCGTGGACAAATACCATCACCGGCCGCGGCGCCGATGGCACCGAGTCCGGCGAGAACACGTTGAGCGTGAGGCAGTCCTCGCTCATCGGCTGCAGCTTCAGCGGCGTGGTGAGCGTCAGGTACTTCTCCTGGATGAGCGCGTCGCCGAAGGAGTCACATTCGCGCACACCACGCCACGCTTCCGGCGGCTGCGGCGCGCGGAATCGCTTGTCGCCCAAAGGTGGCGCGGCGAACGGAATGCCCCGCCAGCTGATCGACCTACCGCGACCGCGACGGCCCCCGACCAGCCCCGATTCGGTGGCGATAACACGTTCCATCGATACCATCGGCCTTACTGTACTGCACCCAGGCGGATCAGGGGCCCGGCTCCTCGGCGAACCCGGGATTGCAGCGGGCCGCGATCATCTCGTCGGCGGTGACCACGGGTCTCTGCGGTTCCAGGTTCCAGCTCGTCTTGTCGGGAGCGACGAGCCGGGCGAACGTCCAATGGCAGTCGAATTGCGCTCGCATCCCGGGGCTGTCGGCGCTCGCGTCGAGTTTCTGCACCTCCGACCACGCCTCGTCGCCGGCCGTGGGGGCGTCGGCGTTGCGGCCCGAGAACGTCGGATAGATCTGCAGACTCGGCCCCACCTCGGTGTCGACCCACTGCACGTGGTCGATGTAGGGCGGCAGATATACCGGCGCCGGTGACGGTTCAACCGACGATTCGGATGTGGGTTCGGTCACCGGCGTCACGGAGCTGCTCGTCCCGGCCGACGTGCCGGCATCATCACCGGAGCCGCAGGCCACGGCACCGCACGCCACCACACATGCCGTCAGCGCCGCGCCGAGTGCCCGGACAACGGGCCGATCCTGATCCATACGGTCACGATAGTTGCCCGATCTTTCCACAATCGTGCTCCACCGGCGATGCGGCGTCTGACACCATGGTCGTCATGTCCGTGGCTATCGGCGAGCGCCGAGACGGTGGGGTGTACGTCGACATCGGCGGCACTCCGATCTGGCATCTGCACACCGGTAACCCCGCGGGACCGGCAACGGTCCTGCTCCACAGCCTGTTCGCATCGTCGGCGTCGTGGGCGGCGCAGGTACTCGACTTCGGTGACGGCGGCCTCGACCTGTACACCCCCGAACGGGTGGGTCACGGCCACAGCCCCGACACCGACGAGCCGTTCACGCTCGAAGGCACCGCACAACTGCTGATCGACTACCTGGAGACGGTCGTCCGGCGTCCCGCGCACCTGGTCACCTGGAGCGAGGGCGCCGTCGTCGCCCTGCTCGTCGCCCGTCAGCGCCCCGATCTGGTACACAAGCTGGTCCTGGCCTGCGGATATATCAATTCGGCTGCGATTGAGCCCGATGTGTTCATCGAGCCGCTGGCCCGGCGCGACCCGCTGATCATCGACCTGCTCCGCGAGTTGTTTCTCGCGTTCTCCCCCGACGGTCCCGAACACTTCGACACCTACCTGGCCAAAGGCACCGACCTGATGATCCCGGGACCGGCCTACACCGCCCAGGACTTCGCATCAGTGCAGGCCCCGACGCTCATACTGGCCGCCGACCGAGGCGGCATCGTCATCGAGCATGCCGTGGAACTATCCCGGACGCTGCCGCACGGGCGGCTGGCGGTCGTGCCCGGCACCCACTATCTGCCGGTCGAATCACCCGAGGTGGTCAATCCGCTGGTGCTCTCGTTTCTGGCGGCCGACCCGCCGACCGCCTGGGACCTGTGATCGCCGGCCTGTGATACCGGGTCAGTGAGCCCGGGCCGCGTGCGCCTTCTGCCAAGCCTGGCGACGCTCGCCACCGGGATCGACGCGGACGTGGCACGGGTCGTCGATCAGCAGCACCCGGCGCTGGTTGGTGGTGTACTTGGGCCAGCCGGCGACCGGGGTGTGCACGAGTGCGAAGTTGCCCCAGTGCCGTTGCACGGTGCGGGTGACCCGCTCGGCCGAACGCCACGAACCCACCGCGATACCCGCGCCGAGGGCAGTACGGAACGCCCCGAACACCGCGAACAGTTCCATCGCGTGTGTCGCGCCGAAACCGGTCTTCTCCAGCACCTTGGTCGCGAAGTCGTACCGGTACACGTAAGTCGGAGCCACCGCGCTGTGCCCGTCGGCGATCGTCACCGACGGCGCCCAGAACACCGCATCCGCCGACAGCCGGACACCGTCGGGGCCGTCTTTCTCATACAGTGCCGAGATCTCGTTCCAGCTGTCGATACCCGCGGCGTCGATGACCGTCTTCTCCGCCGGTGGCAGGATATTCCAGGTCTTGGCGAAAAGCAGTCCCTCGTCGTTGTTGGTGCCGATGATCAGCGGCACCGGCAGCAGTTTGCCCGCCTGCGCCGCCGCCAGTGGCGCCTCCGGCAGGATGTCATCGCCGATAACCGGGCCGTAGGGTACGGGCGAAACGATGTCGGTGTGCTTGGCGTAAGCCAACAACCGGGCACCGGCCTTGTGCAGGTCCGCCGCCGACGCCTTGGTCAGCAATTGCCGGGCCCGCTCGGGGGTGATCGGCTCCTCGTCGCGTGCGCCCGCCCGGTACTCGGGGCTTTCCAGGATTCGCAGGAACGCATCGGCGTAGAGGCGTGCGTCGGAGGCTTCGACGACCAGCTCCGGCGCGGGACTCTGGGCGATCGCCGCGTGGAACAGCCCCTTCGAGGCGGGACTGGCCAACAAGGCCAGGACGGCCGACCCGCCGGCGCTCTCACCGAAGATCGTCACATTGCCGGGATCACCGCCGAACGCCGCGATATTGCGCTGCACCCATTCGAGGGCAGCAAGGTGATCACGGATGCCGACGTTGCTGTCGAAGGTGCGTTCGTCGGTGGAGTACGACGAGAAGTCCAGGTAACCGAACGGCCCGAACCGGTACTGGACGGTCACCACGACCACGTCCTGCGTCCTGGCCAGCGCCGATCCGTCGTACAGCGGGGTGGCCGTGGTGCCCAGGATGTAGGCACCGCCGTGGATGAACACCATCACCGGCCGGGGCGTCGACCGCACGGTGTCGGGGGAGAATACGTTGAGGGTGAGGCAGTCCTCCCCGATCGGCTGGTACTTGCCGGGGCCGACGGCGGTGAAACGTTTTGCCTGTACGGCGGCCTTGCCGTAGGCGTTCGCGGGGCGCACCCCCGGCCACGGGGTGGCAGGCTGCGGGGCGCGCAGCCGGTTGCCCGCGATCGGCGGCGCGGCGAACGGGATGCCCTTCCAGCTGATCGTCCCCTTACGGGTCCGCTTCCCATTGACGCCCTCGACCAGTCCGAGGTCCGTGGGAACGATGCTGCTGAGCTTTGTCATCATTCAAATGTAGCGGGCCCGGAAGGTCCTCCGAAGCAGACATCCGTCATAAACCCCACCGCTGGGCGGGAGCGTCACAACAATGTCGATGCTCCCGCCCAGCGGTGGGGTTTGTGACGGGCCGGAGCTATGACAGGCGTCGCTGCCGGGAGAATTCGGCCAGCACCACACCGGCGGCGACTGATGCGTTGAGGCTCTCCACGTCGCCGGCCATCGGGATGGACAGGATCGAATCGCAGCTCTCGCGGACCAGCCGCGACAGGCCCTTGCCCTCGGAGCCGACGACGATGACCGTCGGTCCAGTGCCGTCGTAGTCATCGAGGGTCACATCGCCACCGGCGTCGAGGCCGACGAGCTGAACCCCCGATGAAGCCCAATCCTTCAGTGTGCGAGTCAGATTGGTGGCCTGCGCGACGGGCAGCCGGGCGGCGGCACCGGCGCTGGTGCGCCAGGCGACGGCGGTGACGCTGGCGCTGCGGCGCTGCGGGATCAGCACCCCGTGCCCACCGAACGCGGCCACCGAACGGATCACCGCACCCAGGTTGCGGGGGTCGGTGATGTTGTCGAGGGCCACCAGCAGCGGCGGGGTGCCGCTGGCCTGCGCCTGGGCCATCAGGTCGTCGGGATGGGTGTATCGGTACTCCGGAACCTGAAGTGCCACACCCTGATGCAGACCGTTGGAGGCGATCCGGTCGAGTTCGGGCTTGGTGGCCTCCAGGATCGCGATGCCCTTGTCGGCGGCCAGACCGACCGACTCGGACACCCGATCATCCGGGTCGGAGTTGACGGCCACGTACAGCGCTGTTGCCGGCACCCCGGCACGCAGGCATTCGAGCACCGGGTTACGGCCCACGACATACTCGGGACCGTCCTCGCGTCTGCGTGTATTGGGCCGTCCCGCAGTACGTTTCGCGTTGGCAGCGGCTTTCTTGTGGGCCGCGTGGTACGGCCGGTCGACGGCCTTGGGGGTGGCGCCGCGCCCTTCCAGACCGCGCCGACGCTGGCCACCGGAACCGGTGACCTGTCCCTTCTTAGTGCCGTCCTTGCGAATAGCGCCCCGCCGCTTGGAATTTCCGGCCATCTACTCAGTTCCCCTTCGGGTGGGTTCTTTGAGGGACCATTTGGCCCCGTCGGGGGTGTCGGTGACCTCGATACCGGCCTGCGTGAGGCGGTCCCGGACGGCATCGGCTGTGGCCCAGTCCTTCTCGGTCCGCGCCTGCGCCCGGCGGTCGAGTTCGGCCCGCACCAGGACGTCGAGTGAGGCCGTCGCGGTTGAATCGTCGCCGTCGGACAACCAGCGCTCATCGAGCGGGTCGACGCCGAGAACTCCGGTCATCGCACGCACCGTCGAGGCCGTCTGCGCGGCAGCCGCGCCGTCGCCGGACTCGAGTTCGGAGTTGCCGTGGCGAACCGCGTTGTGCACCACCGCCAGTGCGGCGGGCACCCCGAGATCGTCGTCGAGCGCTTCGGCGAACTCCGCCGACACCTCACCGACCTTGACCTCGCCGACCCGCTCGGCCACCCGGTGCAGGAACGACTCGATGCGCCGGTATCCGGCCGCGGCCTCGGCGAGCGCGCCGTCGGAATACTCGAGCATCGACCGGTAGTGGGCACTGCCCAGGTAGTACCGCAGTTCGACAGGCCGTACCTTGCCCAGCATCGCCGGCATCGAGACCACATTGCCGATCGACTTCGACATCTTCTCGCCTGCCAGGGTCACCCAGCCGTTGTGCAGCCAGTAGTTCGCGAAACCGTCGCCGGCACCACGGGCCTGGGCGATCTCGTTCTCATGATGAGGGAAGATGAGATCCATTCCACCGCAATGGATATCGAATTGCGGACCGAGCAACGAGGTGGCCATCGCCGAGCATTCCAGATGCCATCCCGGCCGCCCCGGACCCCACGGAGTAGGCCACGACGGCTCGCCCGGTTTGACCGCCTTCCACAGCGTGAAGTCCCGCGGATCACGTTTGCCGGTGCCCGCGCTCTCGCCCTGATGCACGTCCTCGAGCCGATGCCCGCTGAGTGCGCCGTACTCGGGCAGGCTGCGCACATCGAAGTACACATTGCCGTCGGCGGCGTAGCCGTGCCCGTTGTCGATGATCCGCTGCATGTACTCGACCATCTGCGTCACGAATCCGGTGGCCCTCGGCTCCCCCGACGGCGGCAGCACGCCGAGCGCGTCGTAGGCGGCGGCGAATGCGCGCTCGTGGGTGGCCGCCCACTCCCACCACGGACGGCCCGCCTCGGCGGCCTTGCTGAGGATCTTGTCGTCGATGTCGGTCACGTTGCGCACGAACAACACATCGAGACCGGAGTACTCCAGCCAACGACGCAGGACGTCGAACGCGACACCACTGCGCACGTGACCGATATGCGGCAGTCCCTGCACCGTAGCGCCACACAGGTAGATCGACGCCTGTCCGTCGCGGTACGGAACGAAGTCACGTACCTCTCGGGCAGCGGAATCAAACAGGCGCAAGGTCACGACGCGCCATCTTACCCGTTAGTCACCAGCGCAGTCGCCATTGCGGCAACCCCCTCACCGCGCCCGGTCATCCCCAAACCGTCGGTGGTCGTCGCCGACACCGACACCGGCGCGCCCAGTGCCTCGCCGAGCACCCGCTGCGCCTCGTCGCGCCGCGGGCCGATCTTGGGCCGGTTCCCGATCACCTGCACCGCAGCGTTGACGACGGTCAGCCCGGCGGCCTCGACGAGTGTGGCGACGTGCCGGAGCATCTGCACCCCGCTCACGCCGGCCCACTCGGGCCGACCGGTGCCGAACACCGATCCCAGATCACCCAGGCCGGCGGCCGACAGCACCGCATCGCACAGCGCATGCGCACCGACGTCGCCGTCGGAGTGGCCTTCGCAGCCGGGTTCGCCGGGAAAATACAGGCCGACCATCCAGCACTCCGCCGCGGCGTCGACCCGATGGGCGTCCGTCCCGATACCGACTCTCACCAGATCCCCACTCTCACGACACCAGCATTCTGGCGATCCGCAGATCCCACTGCGTGGTGATCTTGAAACCCAGCGGGTCTCCGGGCACCACCGCCACGTCGATACCACAGCGTTCGGCCAGACCGGCGTCGTCGGTGGCCAGACCCTCGTTGTCGGCGTGGGCCCGAAGCAACGCCTCCCGGGTAAAACCCTGCGGGGTCGAAACCGCACGCAACGGTTCACGGTCCACCGTGTCGACGACCCGTTCGGCATTCGTTGAACCGGGAACCACCCGCTTGAGCGTGTCCGCCACCGGCAGACCCGGAACCACCGCCTGATGCCCGGCCACCACCGCGTCGACGACACGCCGGAACACCCCGGGCGGGGTCAGCGGGCGGGCCGCATCGTGCACCAGAATCACATCGGCATCGGCGCAGGCCGCGAGGCCCGCACGCACCGACTCGCTGCGATGGGCACCTCCCGGTACCACTGTCACGCCCGGCAACAGCTCACGGGCGTGAGCCACCAGTTCAGCGGGAACGACAACCACCACAAACGCGTCGATCCCGGCGCCGGCGATCCCGGAGACACAATGCTCCAGAATCGTCGAACCGCCGAGATCGACAAACGCTTTCGGGGAATCCTCCCCGAGCCGTACACCGGACCCCGCAGCGGGAACAATCACGCCCACTCGGGCGCGGCCGCCCACCAGTCCGGCTTCAGACACAGATCAGGACGCCGCAGCCAGAACCTCGTCGAGAATGCTCGTGGCCTTCTCGTCGTCGGTGTTCTGTGCCAGCGACAACTCATCCACGAGCACCCGGCGCGCACGCGTCAGGATGCTCTTCTCACCCGCCGACAAGCCCCGGTCCTGCTCACGACGCCACAGGTCACGCACGATCTCGGCGACCTTGATGATGTCGCCCGAGTTGAGCTTCTCCTGATTTGCCTTGAACCGACGTGCCCAGTTGGTGGGCTCCTCGGTGTGCGGGGCCCGCAGAACCTGGAAGACCTTGTCGAGACCCTCTTGCCCCACAACGTCGCGGACACCGACATCCTGAAGCTTCGACGACGGGATCTGAACCGTCATGTCGCCATCGGCCACCTTCAGAACGAGATATTCGATCTGCTCACCCTTGATGGTCCGCGTCACGATGTCCGAAACACGAGCCGCACCGTGACGGGGATACACAACGGTGTCGCCAACTTTGAAATTCAATGTTCTATGCCCCTTTCGAGTGACGCCAGTCTAACACGGCCGTTACCGGGCGGTTCACCAACGGTGCAGGTCAAGGCCCTGACGGCATGCTGCACAGGCGGTTTCACGAAGGTTTGCCGAGGTCGCATACCACCGTGATCCACGCCACGCAAGTACCTGTTTTCCGGGCGCTCGAAGCGCGCTCGGAGACACAATCCGGCAACCAATCTGCGACCCGGCAGGACTAACCCGCCACCGGCCCACTACGCTGCGTAGTGCAGAGTGTGCACGTTACGCACACCACCTTCATCTGAGGACCTTGGAGGAACGGGTGTCACAGCTTCAAAACAGGACACGGCGTCTGATGAGCGCCGCTGCCGTCGGCGCTTTCGGCCTGGCCATCGCGCTCGGCACCTCCGCCTGCGGCGCAGGTCAGGTGTCACAGACCACCAGCCAGGAACCGGCCGTCAACGGCGGCTCCGCCAAACTCGGCGCACTGCTGATCCGCGACGTCACATTCGTGTGGCCCACCGACGCCGAGGCCAGTGCCGAAGCCGGCGGACCCTACGACATCGCCTTCCTCATCAGCAACGAAAGCGCCACCGTCGCCGACAAACTGGTTGCGGTGACCCCCACTCGCGGCACCGTCACCATCACCGGCGACGCCACCATCAACCCGGGCAAGGCACTGCAGGCAGGTGAGTTCCCCGGCCTGGCCGAGGACACCACCAAGACGAGCGCCCCCAGCTCGGCGGCACCGTCCGCGTCTGCCTCCGCCACGAGCGAACCCGAATCAGAAGCCGGTGACAGCGACCACCTCAAGGTCACCCTCACCGGCGCCGGCGACACCGTGCGCGTCGGCGTCAGCACCCAGCTGACCTTCAAGTTCGAGAAGGCAGGCGAAGTGCGGGTCCAGGTGCCCCTCAACGCCGGCCCCGATCTCGAACGCCAGGACAAAGTCCGCGGCGGCGAAGCCGGGCACTAGATCAGCGATGTCGTAGGCGGAATCTAGGGTTGGCCCCGTGGCCAGACCGAAGATCAGCTATGCCTGTTCCGCCTGCGGTTTCGCACCGCCCAAATGGGTTGGCCGGTGCCCGGAATGCGGCGACTGGGGAACGATCGCCGAGAGCGGTCCGGCGCCGTCGTCACGGTCGGCCGCCTCGGTCGCGCCATCGAGCCCGGCCCGGCGGATCACCGACATCGACGCCACCACATCGGTCGCCGTGCCCACCGGTATCGGCGAGTTCGATCGGGTGCTCGGTTCGGGCGTGGTGCCCGGTTCGGTGATCCTGCTCGCCGGTGAGCCGGGCGTCGGCAAGTCCACGCTGCTGCTCGAAACGGTGAAACACTGGGCGCGGCGCGGCAACACCGCGCTGTACATCACCGGCGAGGAGTCGGCCGGGCAGGTCCGGTTACGGGCCGAACGCACCGACGCCGTCCACGAGAGCATCTTCCTGGCGTCCGAGACCGATCTCGCGACCATCCTCGGCCACGTCGACGCCGTCCGTCCCACCCTGCTGATCGTCGACTCGGTACAGACCGTGGTGGCCGGCGGCGTCGACGGAGTGACCGGCGGAGTCACCCAGATACGCGCTGTCACAACGGCTTTGGTGTCACTGGCCAAGAGTCGTGGGATCGCGGTGGTGCTCGTCGGCCATGTCACCAAGGACGGCAACCTCGCCGGCCCGCGGTCGCTGGAACATCTCGTCGACGTCGTGCTGTCGTTCGAGGGCGACAAACATTCGACGCTCCGCATGATCCGCGGCATCAAGAACCGGTTCGGCGCCTCCGACGAGGTGGGCTGTTTCGAGCAGCACGACGACGGCATCCACGAGGTGCCCGACCCGTCGGGAATCTTCCTGCATCAGCGGTCCGCGGACGTGTTCGGGTCGGTCACGATGGTGACGATGGACGGCAAACGCGCCCTCGTCGGAGAGGTGCAGGCCCTGGCCAACGGCGACGATCTGCACAATCCGCGGCGGGCGGTCTCCGGCCTCGACGCCCAGCGCATCGCGATGATCCTGGCGGTCCTGCAGGCCAACGGCTATCCGAAGGTCGGCAAGCAGGAGGTGTACGTGTCGACGGTCGGCGGCATGAAGGTCACCGAACCGGCGGTCGACCTGGCCGCGGCGCTGGCCGTGGCCTCGTTCGTCAAACGCTCACCTATCCCGCAGGACACCGTCGTCATCGGCGAGCTGGGGCTGGCCGGGGAGGTGCGCCGGGTCACCGGCATCGCCCGGCGGCTCGCGGAGGCCAAACGTCTCGGCTTCGCGCGGGCCATCATCCCCGCCGGAACCGACGAGAAACTTCCCGCCGGCATCCGGGCGATGCGCGTGAACAACCTGGGCGAAGCGATCAGCGCGGGCGCGGGACGATGAACAGGGCGTGCGCGATAGCCAGCTCCTGATCCGAATCAGCCGGACGCACAACGGCTTTGCTGTAGATCTTGCGGCCTTTCACCCCCAGCAGTTCAGCGGTGATGCGCACCGTCAACCCCACCGGCACGGGTTTGAGGTAGTCGAGTTCGAGGTGCCCGGTCACGGCGGCGCCGGTGGCGAGCTTGGGTACCGAGCCCAGGACCTCGTCGATCGCGGTGGCCAGGAGACCGCCGTGGATGACTCCGGGGCCGCCTTCCATCCACGGCTCGACCCGCAGATCGGCGTACACAGTGAAGCCCTCGCCGGCGATGGTGACGATGTGCAGACCGTGTGGAGTCCGTGGCCCGCATCCGTAGCACGAAGCGTTGTGTGAGCCCACCGGTTCGCCGGGCGGGGTGGCCTGCGGGTGTCGGGTGACCGGGTCGAGGTCGGCGGGCACGGCGAATTCACTTCTCATAGGTGGATACGCTATTGGTCGACTCACAAGGAGGTGGCACACGGTGCCCGACATTGACAAGCACGGGACCGCCCGCGAAGCGCTGACGCGGGAAACCCTGGCCCGTGTCGCACCGGGCACCGGGTTGCGTGACGGGCTCGAACGGATTCTGCGTGGCGGGACGGGCGCACTGATCGTGCTCGGCCACGACGAGGAGGTCGAGAAGATCTGCGACGGGGGTTTCCGGCTCGATGTCGGGTTCGCCCCCACCCGGCTGCGCGAGCTGGCCAAGATGGACGGCGCGGTGGTGCTGTCGACCGACGGTGAACGGATCCTGCGCGCCAACGTCCAGCTCGTCCCCGACCCGACGATCCCGACCGACGAATCCGGCACGCGTCATCGCGCCGCCGAACGCACCGCCGTCCAGACGGGACATCCGGTGATCTCGGTGAGCGCGTCGATGTCGATCGTGAGCATCTACGTCGACGGGGTGCGGCGGGTCGTCGAGAGCCCCGACCCGATCCTGTCGCGCGCCAACGTGGCCCTGTCGACGCTGGAACGGTACAAGTCACGCCTCGACGAGGTGATCTCGGCGCTCTCGCGCGCCGAGATCGAGGACTACGTGCTGCTGCGGGATGCGATGTCGACCGCGCAGCGCATGGAGATGGTGCGCCGGGTGTCGGTGGAGATCGAGGAGTACGTGCTCGAGCTCGGCGTCAACGGCCGCCAGGTGAGTCTGCAGCTCGAGGAGCTGATCCACGACAACGACACGATGCGTGAGCTGCTGGTCCGTGACTACTACGCGAGCCCTGAGCCGGCCACCACCGAGGAGGTGCGGCAGGCACTCGAAACTATCGAGAGCCTGTCCGACGCCGATCTGCTCGATCTGACGTTGCTGGCCGGCGCGTTCGGCTATCCCACCACCATCGACGCCCAGGACACCTCGATGCGCCCGCGCGGCTACCGTCTGCTGGCCCGGATTTCACGGCTGCAGTTCGCGCACGTCGACCGCCTGGTGCGCAGTTTCGGTTCACTGCAGGCCCTGCTGGCCAGTTCGTCGGCCGATCTACAGGCCGTCGAGGGCATCGGCAGCATCTGGGCCCGCCACATCCGCGAGGGCCTGTCCCGCCTGGCCGAATCCAGCATCGAACGCTACGAGTAGCCCATCAGTTACTGGCGGGGTTCACCATGTTGAAGGTGATGGGTGAGGATTCCTTCTGGCCGATCTTGCCGATGGCCTGATACTGGCCCGCGGGCACCGGGACGCGGGGCTTGTTGCAGCCCGGGTTGCTGGTGGTGCCGGACCAGGTGATGGTGTCGCGGACCTGCTGGGCGGGTTTGAGCACCCGGTTGTCGGGGGTCTTGACGGGCGAGCAGTCGCGAGCGGTCCAGAGGGTGCGGGTGCCGTCGAGGGTGCGCACTACGACGTCCTGGGCTGATTTGCCCACGTCGCGGGTGCATTCGCTGAGGCCCGCGTTGGTGACCACGATGGTGAACACGGGCTGGCTGCCGACGGTGTAGGTGGGTTTGTCGGTGTAGAGCACGACGGAGATGTTCTCGTCGGGGCACAGTCCGGACGCCGGTACCGGTCCGGGTGCGCTGGTGGTGCTGCCCGATGGTCTCGCGGTGCCCGATTCGCGGGATCGCACCGTTTCGCCGGCGGCCGCTCCGCCTCCGCCGCCGGTCCCGCCACCGGTGACGCGTTCGTCGATGCTTTCGTCAGCAGGTTCGGTGGTCCTGGCCGGTGGCTTGGACGCGGACGCCGATGCGGACGTCGAGCCCTTGGCACCATTCGATTTGGACTCGTCGCCGGTGGTGGTCCACACGATGAGTCCGATGATCACTGCCACCACGCCGAGCGCGATGACACCGGCGAGGATGCGGCGTCGCCAATACACTTCGGGAGGCAGGGGCCCGTGCGGTTCGATCACCCCGTAAACGCTATCGGCCACCCCCGGCCGCCGCGCTGACGTGACGCGGCGTGTCGAGGGTGAATCGATCCCCTACATGGGTTCGATGGTGACTTCGCCGATGTCGCCGAACACGCCGCGGACGTGGATCTTGCCTTGGTCGAGGTTGTAGGTGAGGCCGACGATGGCGAGTTTGCCGGAGTTGACGCGGTCGGAGATGATGCGGCTGCGCTGCATGAGGATGCGTCCGGTTTCAACGACGTGGCGGGCTTCGAATTCGTCGACGCGGGTCAGTCCTTCGCCGCGGCCTGCGAGGATGCTGGGGGCGACCTTCTCGACGACGTCGCGGATGTATCCAGTGGGGAGTTGGAGGTCATCGAGCGCGCTGAGGGTGGCGGAGATGGCGCCGCAGTTGTCGTGGCCGAGGATCACAATCAGCGGTACGTCGAGTTCCACGGGACCGTATTCGAGGGAACCGAGGACGGCGGAGTCGATGACGTGTCCGGCGGTGCGGACGACGAACATATCACCGAGGCCCTGGTCGAAGATGATCTCGGCAGCAAGGCGGGAGTCACCGCAGCCGAACAGCACGACGTGGGGGTGCTGGCCGCCGACGAGTCGTTCACGGTCCTCGATACCCTGACTGGGATGTATCGATTCTCCGGACACGAACCGTTCGTTACCTTCGCGCAGAACCCGCCAGGCGGCCCGCGGCGACAATCCCTGAGTCATGTCCTCTAGTGTGCCACCGGCCGCTGTGCTGGGCTGGTTTGATGTGCACCGGCGCGATCTTCCGTGGCGGGAGCCGGGCCGCAGCGGCTGGGAGATTCTCGTCAGCGAGATCATGTTGCAGCAGACCCCGGTGGCGCGGGTGCTCGGCCCGTGGACGGAGTGGGTGCAGCGCTGGCCTACTCCGTCGGCGATGGCCGCGGCCTCGCCCGGCGATGTGCTCAGGGCGTGGGGCAAGTTGGGTTATCCGCGCCGGGCATTGCGGTTGCACACCTGTGCGCAGGTGCTGGCGGCCGAATTCGGCGATGTGGTTCCCGACGATGTCGACACGTTGCTCTCGCTGCCCGGTATCGGTGACTACACGGCACGGGCGGTGGCGTGTTTCGCGTACGGGCGGGCGGTGCCGGTCGTCGATACGAATGTGCGTCGGGTGATCGCGCGGGCGGCGCACGGACGGGCGGAGCCGGGTAACCCCGCCAAGCGTGATCTCGACGATGCCGAGGTGTTGTTGCCGAGAGCCGCGGACGGTTCGTATTCGGTTGATGCGCCGATGTTTTCGGCCGCACTGATGGAGTTGGGCGCACTGGTGTGCACGGCCCGCAGTCCGCGCTGCGACGAGTGTCCGCTGACGGACTGCCGGTGGGTGCGGCGCGGCCGGCCGGCTCATTCCGGACCACCTCGCAGGACCCAGAAATTCGCGGGCACCGATCGTCAGGTGCGGGGATTGTTGCTCGATGTATTACGCGATTCGAACGATCCGGTGCCGCGTGGCAGCCTTGATGTGGTGTGGACCACCGATACCGCGCAACGTGATCGGGCGCTGGATTCATTGTTGTCGGACGGTCTCGTGGAGATCACCAAGGCCGGATTGTTCTGCCTCGCCGGTGAAGCCGATATTCGGTAGCGTGAATTATCCGGTGCCGCACGTGGGTTCACCCCATAGCAGGTTCGACACGGATCGTCGTCGTTTGAACTCCGATTCAGAGACGATCGAATGAAATGATTCCCCGGGGGGTACCCGCGGACTCACAGATATTGATACTGTCGCCAGCTATGACTTACCCCCCAACTCCTCCGCCGTCGGGTTCTTCGCCCGAAGGCAACGATCCCTACAAGGGCGGCAATCCGGGGCAGTACGGCCAACCCGGTTCGTACGGTCAGCCCGGCAGCCAGCCCAGTCCCGGTCAATACGGCCAGCCGGGCGGTGGCCAGTACGGCCAGCCCAATCCCGGTCAATACGGCCAACCCGGCGGCGGCCAATACGGCCAACCCAATCCCGGTCAATACGGCCAACCCGGCGGCGGCCAGTACGGCCAACCCGGCGGCGGCCAGTACGGCCAACCCAATCCCGGCCAGTACGGCCAGCCCGCGGGCGGTCAGCACAGCCAGCCGGCAGGTGGCCAGTACGGCCAGCCGGCCGGGCAGGGCGCCTACGGCGCACCCCAGTACGGCGCGGGTGGCTTCGGCGCATCGGGTGGCGCGGGCGTTCCGCAGAAGGTCGACGTGGGCACCGCCTTCAGCTGGGCATGGTCACAGTTCACCGCCAAGCTCGGTGTGCTGATCCTGCCGGGAATCGCGCTCATCGTCGGCATGGTCGTGGTCTACGCGGCGATGGTCGCCCTCATTCTCGGGTCGGCCAACAGTGACGGCGGCGGTGCCGGCCTGATCGGGATGTTCCTGATGTACGCGGTCATCATGGTCGTGGTCTTCTACATCCAGGCGGCCCTGATATCGGGCGTTCTCAAGATCGCCGACGGCGTCAACGTGACCGTGGCCGATGTGTTCGTACCGCGCAACATCGGTCCTGTGATCCTCACCGCGTTGCTGGTGATGGTGGCCAGCCTCATCGGCAGCATCGTGATCATCGGCAGCCTGGTGGTCGCGTTCTTCTGCCAGTTCGCGATCATCTTCGCCATCGACAAGAACCTGGCCCCCGTCGACGCCATCAAGGCCTCGTTCGAGCTGGTCAAGAACAACCTCGGCGACGCTCTCATCGCCCTCCTGATGGTGTGGGTGATCACCTTCGTCGGCGCACTGGCCTGTGGCGTCGGCATGATCGCCGCGTTCCCCGTCGCCCAGCTGTTCCTGGTGCACTGCTACCGCCGCATGACCGGCGGACATATCGCTCCCGCCCCGGGTGCCGCTCCCGCCTACTGACGGCTCGCGCCCGTCCCCTACCGAGAATCCCGGTGCCTCCCACAGGCACCGGGATTCTTCTTGCCGGGAGTCACCGCCCGGCCGGGCCGTCCGCCATATCGCTGTGTCTGCCCGGTCGCGGCTTGTTCATGGACAGAAACGCCTCGATCGCGCCGCGATAGAACTCGGGAGCGTCGTCGTGGACGAGGTGTCCGGCGCCGGGCACCTTCAGGTAGCGGGCGCGCGGATTGGTCCAGCACATGCGGCGCATCTGCCCGGGCGGGGTGACGCTGTACCCGGCCTCGATGACCAGTGTGGGTACGGTGACCGCGGCCCACTGGTCCCAGAAGTGGCGTCCGCCCCATTCCTCGGCGATGTCGGCCCAGACGTCGAGAGAACCGTGCAGCGCACCGTCATCGAACGCTTCGTAGAAGTAGCGGCCGGCGACCGGACCGAACATGGCGACGGCGGCGTCGAGCGATTCGAAGCGATCGGGCCAGCTGTTGAACCAGGGCGTCCATGATCGCGTGGTCTGACCACGGAAGTCGGGGGCCATGTCCTCGACGACGAGCGCGCTCACCATCTCCGGGTAGGCCGCGGCCGTGCACCAGGCGTGCAGCCCGCCCATTGAATGGCCGATGAGCACGGCGGGCCCGCGGTCGATCCAGGTGAGGATCTCGGCGACATCGGCGACGAATCGTTCGGTGGACAGTTCGGCCGGGTCGTCGGGGCCGTCCGGGTCGTCGGGGTCGGCACCGGTGTGGAAGGCGGCGTCGAAGGTGAACACGCGCCCGTATCGCCGCAGCCAAGGAATCTGCCTGCGCCAGGTGCGCCCTCGTCCCATCAGCCCGTGCAGCAGGACGATCGGGCCGAGCGGTCCGTCGTCGCCGCCGTGATCGAGCAACCCGATGTCCGCAATGTGCTTTTCCGGCGCGATGCTTTTCGGGACTGTGGTCACGGTCACCAGAATATTGGACGGTCGTCCGGTTGCGCCCGCACCACACCGCCCGCGCCACCCTGCCCCGCGCTCCACCGGGCGCACGGGCCCGCCGGACCTATCCGGAGCCGGTTCGCGGCAGTAGGGTGTTCGGCATGGCAGTGGTGAAGATCAACGCGATCAGGATTCCCGAGGGCGCCGGCCCCGAACTGGAGAAGCGGTTCCATGCCCGCGCACACTCGGTCGACGGCTCTCCCGGTTTCCTCGGTTTCCAGCTCTTGCGCCCGGTCAAGGGCGAGGACCGCTACTTCGTGGTCACCAATTGGGAGACCGAGGAGGACTTCCGGAACTGGGCGTCGGGTCCGGCCCGGGCGGCCCACGCGGGTGAGCAGCGCAATCCTGTCGCCTCCGGTGCCGATCTGCTCGAGTTCGAGGTCGTGATCGACCAGAAGCCCACCTCGTAGGGAGGTCTGCGTGGACCGGTGGGAGCCCGCGACCATCCCGATGTTCCCGCTGGGCCGCGCGTTACTGCCCGGGGAGTCGTTGCCGCTGAGGATCTTTGAGCCGCGCTATCGGATGCTGCTCACCGACACCCTCGATGAGTACCGGACGTTGCTCGATCGCCGCGAGGAGGATCCGCGGGCACCCGAGCCGGTGTTGCGGCCACCGGGTTTCGGAGTGGTGCTGATCTCCCAGGGGCACGAGGTCGGCGGCGGCGACGCCCGCTACGACGTCGGCACCTACGCCGACATCGCCCAGATGTCCCGCCGCCCCGACGGTCAGGCGGCGCTGAGCTGTGTGGGCGGCAACCGTTTCCGCGTCGTCGAGTGGTTGCCCGAGGCACCGTACCCGCGGGCGACGGTGCAACCACTGCCCACTCCCCCGGTGACCATCGAGCATCGGGCGGCGTTCGGATTGCTGTGCGCCCGGGTGTCGACGCTGCTGGAGGACTTCGCCGACGCCCGTGGTGTCGCGGCCATCGAGCTCAACCCGGTCGAGCGCCTGGTGATCGATCTGACGTCCCTCGACGCCGACCTCGCCGTCGAGCTGGGAGTGGCCGGCTGGGCCGCGCGCCTGCCGATCGGATCGTCGGACAGGCAGTCGGTTCTCGAAGCCGACGACGCCGACACCCAACTCCGCATCCTCGACGACGCCATCGACGGCCTGGCCGCGGCGGTGGCGTTCTCGAAGTAGCCGCCGGCGCCACACACCTTGCTGCCGGTTCCGGATTCCAGAACCGGCAGCAAAGTTCTCAGCGGAGGCAATCACAATCCCCGGATGCTGCCCGGATTGAGGAACTGACGACCCAGCAGCACCGCACGCTCTGCCTGCGTGAGTTGTGCAACGTCGGCGGCGGAGTCCCAGTTGTCGTGTATCGCCGTGACAACAGCCTGGGCGACGTCGTGGCCGCGCCGGCGTGACAGCCCGTACTCGCCGCAATACCTCACCAGGGTCGCCAAATTACTGTCCCGTTGACCGTCCGCGCCATACGCAATCGCCTGGCTTGCGGTTTCACCGGTGCGGCTCATCGGCGAGAGGTCGTATGCGGGGGTGAGAGCGAGTGCCCGGCCATCCCAGAACGCGGCATGGTTCCGCAGATGGTCATCGGTATTGCTGATCGCGATATTGAACGCGACACGCCGGAACAATTCCTCACCGGCATCGGAACCCGATTCCCGCAGCGACGCCAGCAGGTCGACGTAGCTGCCGTACCGTGCGGTCATCTCACCGAGACCGGACAGCGTCAGAGCCGACACCACCGGGATACGTCTACCACCACCCGGACGGTCGAAACGCTCGATGAGCAGCGCGTCCCGTCCGGCCGCCCGCACCAGCCGCGCGGCCGGAACATCCAGGCCCACGTGCCGGGCCAGTTCGATACTCGCGGCTTCCGCTTTGACCACAGGCAGGATGTCGTCGGACGTACTGAACTTCGCGAGCAGTTCGGTGTCGCCGTCCGCAATGAGCGCTTTGGGGTGCGCGCCACCCATCGAAGTGCCGTGTACGAGCGCCGAGGCGAGCGCCACAGGCAACTCGCCGCCTTCGTCGACGATCTGTGCGGCCCTGCCCAATTCGTCGAGGCTCGCCGTATCCGTGCGCGAGACATAGCGCGTTGCACTCGCCTGGAAATCAATGGCCCCCAGACGATTCGAACCCGACGCCAGTAGGTAGGTGAGTTCGGTGAGATCTCCGGTCTCGACATCGCGACCCCGTGCATCGGTCAGCGCGTGCAGGATCACGCGCCTGCCCCACGCATCCGGCGCACCATCACGGAGCGCACCGGGCATGCCGAGGTCAGCGTCCGGACCGAACTCGTCCGTCGTCAGTGGTAGCGACGGCGCCAGACTGATCGCGTCATGCCGGGCAAGGTAACCGCGCCCATAGCCGAACCAGAGTCCGTCGGAACGCAACTCAAGGCGGCCCGCAGGGACCGGCTCGGCACTGCCCGGGAGCCACACCCACACGAAGGCTTCAGAAGTCGAGGTCATCGTCACTCATTCGACGTCTCGGCTTGTCCACCCGCGACGGCAGCAGAGCGACACGATCTTCGGCGCGCGCTCGCATCGCGGCGAGCTCCGCACGATCGGCTGCCCCGAACAACGGCACCCCGGCGATGGCGGCCACGCTGAGCACATTACCTATCCCCACCGCCGGCGCACCGTTCTCGATCTGCGTGATGGTGTAGCGCGACACTCCGGCAGCCTCAGCGAGATCGTCGCCGGTCCACCGCTTCTCGACGCGGGCGGCGCGCACCTGCGCACCGAGAATACGCAGCGCCTCCCGGGCGGCCGGATGCAGACTCGACTGCTGTCTACCCATCCATACCTCCCAATAGATTAGGAACAATGGCAGATACTACTAATCTATTGGTACTCAGTCAGCAATCGCAATCAAGTTGGCGATCCGCAAGAGTGCGCTGGCGACGGCATGCGCACAACATTCGATCTCAACCCCGCCGTGTTGGCAGTTGCACGATCCCGGGTGCGCACTGGCCGGGTGTGTGGCGCTGGCCGGCGAATAGTGCCGACGCGACCACGGCTGACGCTATCCTGCGAGAGGATGTTCTTTCCGGATTCACAGGACTTGACGAATTCGACCCGCGCGGGCGGGAGAAAATGCGGTGGCGATGGCTCATCAGACAGACCCTCAACGGCTGCAGGGTCGGGTGGCATTGTCAGAGGCGATCGACTCATTACGTGATGAGTTGGCGCGGTCGATGTGGAACGGTCGCACTCCTTACTTCGATGAGGACGGCAGCGAGTATCTGTTGCAGTTCAAACCCTCGGAGATCGAGGTGACGCTGAACATCGATTTCTCGGTGACCGGCGAGGCCGAAGCCGGCATCAAGTGGTGGTTGGTGAACGCGTCAGCGAAAGGGTCGGCTACGAGTTCGGCCACGCAGACGATCAAGCTGTCACTGAACCCGGTCCGTGTCGACGCCCGGACCGGTGAGGCAACCGAAATCCTCATCGACGGACCTGTAACCGACGATGACGCAACCGAATATCACTGATCGGGGGCGGTGGCCGCGAGTATGACCGGAGATCCTGGCGACACCACCCGACCGTCGGCGCGGGCGACGTACATCGAGTACACCCATGTGGGTGAGGTAAGGCGCGGCTCGGGTATCCACATCGGGGACACCTACATCCTGACCGCCGGCCATTGCGCACCCGGCGACGATATTCAGGTGCGTGTCGACGGCAATCTGTCGGCGGCTATTGTCGTGTGGCGCAGTGACAACGACGATGTCGATCTCGCGATCCTTGATGCCGCTGACCTTGAGCCTGTCGCCACTCTGGGATTCGCTCGGCTGAGCGACGACTCCGATGCCCGTGTCCCGGCGGTCGCCTACGGCTTTCCGCACTGGAAGGGACAGCATGTGGCCGATACCGACGGCCATATCCCGCTTGCGGAAAGACAGCACGCCTTCGACGGTCACCGAGACTGGTCAGGGACCTACCGAATCACGCAACCCCCAACTGACGCACCACCTTTGACCGGTGACACCGTCAAGACCGGTTGGGCAGGCTTCTCGGGCACAGCGGTGCTCCATCCCGATTCCGGACACGTGCTGGGTGTGATCCGTGGGCATATCCTCCAAGCCGGCACCGGCAACCTCACGATGACACCGGTTCATGCGATCGATCTGCTGCAACCAGATTCGAAGGCCAGATTCTGCGAGATCCTCGGCATCGGCTTACCCGACACGTGGGTTGTCGCCGGCACACCACCGAGGCAGGGGTTGTCGGTGGGGCCGATCCCGCTATACCCTCGCGGGTATATCGAACGGCCACAGGTCATTTCACTGATCGAGCAACTCAACGCTACTGCGGGCGTATCGGTGGTGTATGCGCTGTCAGGGATGCGTGGTGTCGGTAAGACACAGGTCGCCGCAGCGGTCGCGCGTGACTGCCGTAGCCGGGGCTGGGACCTCGTCGGATGGATCAACGCAGAGTCTGCCGACACTATCCTCACCGACCTGGCGGTGGTCGCCGACGCTCTCGGCGTGGCAGACCCCGACGGTAACCCGCAGGGATCCGCCGAACGGCTACGCAACCATCTTTCGAGCGATTCGGGCCGAAATCTTCTCGTGTTCGACAACGCGACCGACCCCGACACCCTGCGCGGCTACCTTCCATCGGGTTCGACCCGGACCCTCATCACCACCACCGACAAAGGATTCGCCCACTACAGCGACAACGGCAACCACGTCGAATTGGGTGTCTACGACCGCGATCAATCGATCGCCTACCTCGACACGGTGACCGCCCTGGCAGACCCGGTCGGCGCCGACATGCTGGCCGAGGACCTCGGCGATCTCGCTCTCGCCCTTGCTGCTGCCGCCGCCACTATCGCCCGTCGGCGTTACACCTACGACAAGTATTCGACAATTCTGACCAACTACCCGCTCAGATCTGCCCTCAAGAGAACCCCAGGGCAGGACTATCCAGGTTGCGCAGTCGAAGCCCTGAGCCTGGCCGTCGACACCGTCGAACCGCTCAGCCAACACATCGCCGGCGTCGTCGCAGTACTCGCCCCCGACGGCGTCGATCAACGCATCCTGCTGGCCCTCGCCACAACCAGCGAAGACATCGACGAACTTGATGTCGAGGACGCCATCGACGACCTTTGCGGACTGTCCCTGCTGACCTACACCGACGACAACACCCTGGTCATGCATCGCCTCACCGCCCGCGTCATCCGCGAACGCGGCACCCCAGCCCAGCTGACCGACGCCATTGCCGACGCCAGTGCAGCACTGTGGCATGTCTTCCCCGATTCCGCGGACACGTGGAGTCAGAGAGCTTTCGGCGCGCATCTGACCCCGCACGTCGAAGCCCTTTCGAACCGTGTACAGATGTCCGACCAGCCGACAGACCTATCCAAAATTCTATTCCCGCTGAGAATGTGGGTTGTAAACAACCGCCGTAAATGCGCGGACCTCGCCACCGCAATCCGCGCCGGAACCAGGTTGGTGACCGACAGCGAGCGTGTCCTCGGAGCCGGCAATCCCGATACTCTGACCTACCGCAATGAACTAGCCGGGGCCTATATGTCGGCCGGACGCCTTACCGAGGCCATCGCCTTGTATGAAGACACGCTCACCGATCGTGAGCATGTTCTTGGGGCTGACCACCCCGATACTCTGAACTCCCGCAACAATCTCGCCGTCGCCTACTCGGAAGCCGGACGCCTGACCGAAGCCATCACCAGGTACGAAGGCATTCTCGCCGACAGTGAGCACATTTTCGGCCCTGACAACCTCATCACCTTGGCCACCCGCAACAACCTCGCCGACGCCTACTCAGAAGCCGGACGCCTTACCGAAGCCATCGCGCAATTCGAGGTCGCTCTCGCCGACAGTGATCGTATTCTCGGACCCGACCACCCCATCACCCTGACCACCCGCAACAACCTCGCCGTCGCCAAACGAGCGGGTGGTGATCTCACCGAGGCTATCGCTCTGCACGAGGACACTCTCACCAATCGCGTACATGGTCTCGGAGCTGACCACCCAGAAGTCTTGGCCACCCGCAGTTACCTCGCCGGTGCCTACGAGTCGGCTGGGCGCCTCGCCGAGGCAATCATCATGTACCAGGACACCCTCACCGACCGCGAACGAGTCCTCGGACCCGACCACCCCGACACCCTGACCACCCGCAACAACCTCGCAGGCGCCTACCGGGCGGTTGGGCACCTCGCTGAGGCCATCACCCTGTACGAGGACATACTCGCCGACCGCGAACGAGTCCTCGGACCCGACCACCCCGACACTCTGACTTCCCGCAACAACCTCGCTGAGGCCTATGGGGCGGCGGGGCGTCTGCCCGAGGCCATCACCCTGCACCAGGACACCCTCACCGACCGCGAACGAGTCCTCGGACCCGACCACCCCAACACCCTGACCACCCGCAACAACCTCGCAGGCATGTACTTTCAAGTGGGCCGTCTGGCCGAGGCCATCACTCTCTACGAGGAGACTGTCTCCGGTTGCGAACGTGTGCTCCGGTCTGACCACCCTGACACCGCGATTACTCGCGACAACCTTGTGGCCGCATATCGCGCCGCCGGGAGAGACAACGACGCGGACCGCCTTCTCGGCTGACAGCGCGGCGTCCACCTCAGTGGTCTCGCCTACAAGGCATCACCGTCGACATTTGACTCTAGCCGTGACCGGTCACGGCTCTCGCGGGCTACCCAGGTCCGAGGGCAAACACGGGATCGAGGTAAGACGCGACGAGAGTGGCCTGGTCATCGAGGTTCGCTTCGCACACCGCCTCGAGTCGCTCTTTTCGCCGCCAAGCGGCCCATTTGGCCTGGCCGATTGCCGCATAGCCCGCCAGGTGCGTGCCGACCGGCTCAAGCGTCACGCCGCGATAGCGGGCTACGGCCCGAGCCGAGCGAAGCAGTTCGTCGGCATCGACGCCCGTCCGGGCGAGCTGGACGATGTCGACGTAGTCGCGCCACCGAGTGCTGGTGATGCCGCGTTCGAGGATGGTCACGCCCTTTTCCGCGATCGTGGTCTCCGGCGCGTAGCCGAGAAGTTCAATTGGGTCACCAAGGATTCGATCGATACGTACCCGCCGGGGCGCGGGCACAATCGGGTCTCCGGTGGAGACGTCCCACAGGGCGACTCCCTGCCACGAACCTATGTTCGCCTTCACCCGCACTCGCAGGCCGGGATACTCCGCCCGTTCGCGAATCTCTTGCACGGTGATCGTGTCAATGTCGAAGACGACGCCGTCATCAACCGCCGCATCTGCGACGTCACGGACAACTTCGGCAACGTGTGCAGCGGTGACGTCGGCACTGATCGCGTTCGCATCAGCGTCTTTGGTAGGACGGCGCACGCCGTACGCGGCAAGTAGAATTCCGCCCTTGAGCACGTAGTCATCGGCATGACTCGTACGGGTGAGCCGCTCGAGGAACGACTCGAGTACATGACGAATCAGGTACTCCTGAGTCGGCGCGGCCACCCCGGTCTTCGCTGCGGTCGAGCGCGCCGTCGCCTGAATACTCCGGAACGCGGCGTCCCCTGAACTCATGTCAGTATCTCCAGTGCTCGCAGGATCGGCCCTTTGGCCCGGGGTAGCCGGGTCGCGAGCTCCATCAGCCTGGCGGGTTTGCCGCCCCGCCGTAGCCACTCTTTGAGCGCGTCTCGGCCGATCTCGTACCCGATATCACCTCGTAGCCGGAACGCGTCCGCTATGGACCGCTCGGGCGAGTACAGGCCGATCGTCAGATCAGTGTCACCGATCGTGACTTCACCACGACCGAGGTCGAAAGTTGACTGGTCAAAGGTATGCCAGGTGATAGCCGATTCGGTGGCGGGGATGCGTGCACCGCGCGGAATCGCGATATCAAGGGCTGCCGGGATCGCGTCGGTCAGGTCGTGGTGCGCCAACGCCGAGATCAGGCAGATCGTTGCGTCCGGCCTTCGTGTCGCAGCTTCGAGCCATTCCCAGTCCGTCGCGGAGTCGGCGGATGCGTACACACCGCGTGCGATCCGTTCGTAGCGGCCGGCCCGGGTAGCACGATAGAGGCCGCTGCGCGACAGTCCGTCGCGGTCGGCCGTGCTCGGCGTCACCGTCGTCATACTCACCCCTCTCTCGTGAAACGAGACGCATACAGATAATGATACCTGACGACGATCCGTTTCGAGAAGAGTCGCCCTTACCAAGTCCTACCGCTCGGTGACGTGGCCGTTCTCGACGTGCCAGTGGCGGTCGGTTCGTACGTTGTCGAGCATGCGGCGGTCGTGGGTGACCAGAAGGACTGTGCCGTCGTAGGAGTCCAGGGCCGACTCGAGTTGTTCGATGGCGGGCAGGTCGAGGTGGTTGGTGGGTTCGTCGAGAACCAGGACGTTGACGCCGCGGGCCTGAAGCAGGGCCATGCCTGCGCGGGTGCGCTCACCCGGGGACAGTTCGGCGGAGGGGCGGCCGACGTGGTCGGCGCGCAGGCCGAACTTGGCCAGCAGGGTGCGGATGTCGGCGATCGACATGTCGGGCATCAGGTGTTCGAAACGGTCGGTCAATTTCTCGGGTCCGTTGAATTGGCCACGCGCCTGGTCGATTTCGCCGATGGCGACATTGGTTCCGAGGGTGGCCGTTCCCTCGTCGGGTGCGTTGTGACACAACAGGACTCGCAGTAGCGTGGTCTTTCCGGCACC
Source organism: Gordonia sp. (in: high G+C Gram-positive bacteria) (assembly GCF_020438995.1). Taxonomy (GTDB): domain Bacteria; phylum Actinomycetota; class Actinomycetes; order Mycobacteriales; family Mycobacteriaceae; genus Gordonia. Next base: position 6,173 of record NZ_JAGQTN010000064.1, on the reverse strand, counting down.
GTTGGGGCCGGTGATGCCGATCCGTTCGCCCGCGTTCACCTGCAGCGACACCGGGCCGAAGGTGAAATCTCCTTGCCGCACAACGGCATTGTTGAGGGTGGCGACCACCGAGCTCGATCGCGGAGCGGTACCGATCGAGAATTCGAGGACCCATTCCTTACGCGGTTCCTCCACCTCGTCCAGGCGGGCGATGCGGCTTTCCATCTGCCGCACCTTCTGTGCCTGCTTCTCGCTCGATTCGGTGGCTGCGCGGCGGCGGATCTTGTCGTTGTCGGGGGATTTACGCATCGCGTTGCGCACGCCCTGGCTCGACCATTCGCGTTGTTTTCGGGCCCGGGCGACCAGATCCGCTTTCTGTTCGGCGAATTCCTCGTACGCCTCGCGTTTGTGCCGCCGCGCCACATCGCGTTCGTCGAGATAGCTGTCGTAGCCGCCGCCGTAGACGGTGTTGGTGTGCTGGGCGAGGTCGAGTTCGAGGACGCGGGTCACGCTGCGGGACAGGAACTCCCGGTCGTGACTGACCAGTACCACACCGCCGCGCAGGCCGCGCACCACGTCTTCGAGCCGGGCCAGGCCGTCGAGGTCGAGGTCGTTGGTGGGTTCGTCGAGCAACACGACGTCGAAGCGCGAACACAGCAGCGCGGCCAGCCCGACGCGGGCGGCCTGCCCACCCGAGAGCGAGGTCATCAGCGCCGATCCAGGGTCGATGCCGTCAGAATCGAGACCCAGTTCGGCGAGCACCGCCGGCAGCCGTTCGTCGAGGTCGGCGGCGCCGGTGGCGAGCCAGTGGTCGAGGGCTGCGGCGTAGATGTCGTTGGGATCCTCGCCGCCGGACGGGGCCGGGTCCGACAATGCCTCGGCAGCCGTGTCCATCCGTAGGGTCGCGGTCGCACAGCCGGTGCGCCGGGCCACGTACTGCGCGACCGTCTCCCCCGCGACACGCTCATGCTCCTGCGGCAACCAGCCGACGAACGCGTCGGGCGGGGTCCGCGACACCGTCCCCTCCAGCGGCGCGAGATCACCCGCGAGGATCCGCAGCAGCGTCGTCTTCCCCGCGCCGTTCGCACCGACGACTCCGATCACGTCACCGGGCGCGACGGTCAGGTCGAGATTGTCGAACAGGACGCGGTGGGCGTAACCACCGGCAAGGACCTTGGCGACGAGGGTTGCGGTCATGGGCACCATCGTCGCACCGGACCGGCGTCTACCCACAAAGTAGAACGTGTTCTAGTATGACCTGTGTAGTGGGTCACAACACATCAGGGAGCGCACTTCAATGACTGACACCGTCGAGTCCGCAGCAACAGCCATCACCGGCGGCGGCGACCAGAACCAGCTCTACATCGGCGGCCGGTGGGTCGAACCCCACTCCACCGCCACCCTCGAAGTCTTCTCCCCCGCCACCGGAGTCCGCGTCGGCTCCACCCCCGAGGCCGACGCCACCGACGTCGACGCCGCGGTCAAGGCCGCCCGCGCGAGCTTCGACTCCGGCATCTGGAGCAGTGTCTCACCCGCCGAACGCGCCGACGTCCTCGACCGCGCCGCCGCGCTGATCGAGGAGCGCAGCGCCGAGATCACCGCCCTGGTGTCGGCCGAGATGGGTGCGCCACCAGCGGCCGTCGCCACGCTGCAGCAGCTTCCGGGCACCGGCGTGCTGCGTGCCTACGCCCAGTCCGCCCGCGACTACGCGTGGGTCGAATACCGCCAGGGCCTGTTCGGCACCACCCGCATCACCCGCGAACCGGCCGGCGTGGTCGGCGCGATCACCGCCTGGAACGTCCCACTGTTCCTGGTGTGCAACAAGTTCGGAGCCGCGCTGGCCGCCGGCTGCTCCATCGTGCTCAAGCCCGCCCCCGAAACCCCGCTGGTCGCAAACTACCTCGCCGAACTGATGGCCGAGGCAGGCGTACCCGAAGGCGTGATCTCGGTGGTGCCGGGCGGCGCCGACACCGGCAAGGCCCTCGTCGACCATCCCGGCGTCGACAAGATCACCTTCACCGGCTCCACCGCGGCCGGTAAGGCGATCGGTGCCGCCTGTGCGCAGAACCTCAAACGGTGCTCGCTGGAACTGGGCGGCAAGTCGGCCGCGATCGTCCTCGACGACGTCGACATCGCCGCCAACGGCTACATGCTCACATTTTTCGGCCTGTTCAACACCGGCCAGGCGTGCGTCGCGCAGACCCGCGTCCTGGTGCCGCGCAGCCGCCACGACGAGATCGTCGATGCGATGGTGGCCGCCGCCCAGACGATGACCGTCGGCATTCCCGACGATCCGGCCGCCCAGCTCGGCCCGGTGATCAGCGAACGCCAGCGGCAACGCATCGAGGGCTACATCGAGGCCGGCAAGGCGGCAGGCGCCACCGCGGTTCTCGACGGCGGTCGTCCGGAAGGTCTCGACGACGGCTTCTTCCTCAAGCCGACAATCTTCACCGGCGTCACCAACGACATGGTGATCGCGCGGGAGGAGATCTTCGGACCCGTCATCTCGGTCATCGCCTACGACGACGTCGACGAGGCCATCGCCATCGCCAACGACTCCGACTACGGCCTGGCCGGTTCGGTGTGGACCGCCGACGTCGAACGTGGCATCGCGATCTCCGAGAAGATCCGCACCGGCACCTTCGGCGTCAACTTCTACGCCATCGACCCGGGCTCCCCGTTCGGCGGCTACAAGAACTCCGGCATCGGCCGCGAATGCGGACCCGAGGGTCTCGAAGCGTTCATCGAGCACAAGTCGACGATGCTGCCTGCCGGCTATCAGGTGCCGCAGGATTCCTGAACCCCCGATCGACCGCCGACCCTCCGAGAGTCGGCGGTCGCTTCGTATCACCCGCTCACGCATCGGAAGGATTCGGCGCATGGCACCGCCACCACTGTCGATGGAACCGACCGGCTGGTTCCAGGTCGCCTGGTCGCCGGAGATCACCGTCGGTGCGGTCCACAAGATGAAGTACTTCGGCCGGGAGATGGTGGCCTGGCGGTCCGCATCGGGCCGGGTGTCGGTGTTCGACGCCTATTGCGAGCACCTCGGTGCGCACCTCGGATACGGCGGGCACGTCGAGGGCGAGAATCTGGTCTGCCCGTTCCACGGCTGGGAATGGAATGCCGACGGCCGCAATGTGTGTGTGCCGTACGAGAAGCACCCCAACAAGGGCCGCCGGATCCGCAGCTATCCGACCGTCGAACGCAATGCGGCCGTGTGGATCTGGTACGACGTTGAGCGCCGGGAACCGTATTTCGATGTGCCCGACATATTCGCTGATTTTTCCGATGGTAAGACCGCCGACGACTACTATCCGCCGATTCCCGCCGCGACCCTCTACCGTCCCGGTCTGGAGCTGCATCCGCAGTACGTGATGGAGAACGGCGTCGACTTCGCGCACTTCAAGTTCGTGCACAAGACGCCGTTCATGCCCGAGTTCACCCGCCACGATTTCGGTGGCCCCGTGTCGTACGTCGACTTCACCATCGCCTTCGAGGAAGGTGCCACACTCGAATCAGCCACCAGCGGAGTCGAATCCATCAACGCCGGGCTCGGTGTGTCGGTGACCCGCAGCTGGGGGATGATCGACAATCGCACGATGCCGGCCGTCACCCCCGTCGACGAGACCACCTCCGACGTCCGATTCACCGTGTGGATCGGACGCAAGCCGGGTGAGGAAGACACGCCGGGCATCACCAAGTACGGAGAAGTCATGGCGGGCTTCGTGATCGAGCAGTTCGAGGCCGATATCCACATCTGGTCCCACCAGCGGTACTCCGACCCACCGGCCCTGTCCCGCAAGGAGTTCGCCGGATTCCGCGCGCTGCGCCAATGGGCCACCCAGTTCTATCCGGAATCCGAGGAACTCGTGACCGTGCCGCGGTCCGAACTCGACCGGCTCCGCGCCGCAGCAGCACTGGGCAGTGCGTAACCCCACAACCATCCCGAGAGGACTCCCATGGCAAACCCGGACAAGATCCGCGTATTCCAGGTCGCCACAGGCAATCTGGGCACCGAGACCATCGGCCGCATCCAGCGCCACCCCGATCTCGAACTCGTCGGCCTGCACTGCTATTCGCCCGAGAAGATCGGCCGTGACGCCGGCGAGATCGTCGGCATCGACCCGGTCAGGGTCACCGCGACCGGCACCGTCGAGGAGATCATCGCCGTCGCACCCGATGTGCTCACCTTCCACGGCGTCTTCCCCGACGAAGACCTGTACGTGAAGGTTCTGGAAGCCGGGATCAACATCGTCACCACCGCCGACTGGATCACCGGATACCACCGCGACACAAACCATCCGCATCCGTCGGGCCGCAAGGTGTCCGAGCTGATCGCCGAGGCCTGCGAACGCGGCGGCTCCACGTTCTACGGATCGGGCATGAATCCCGGCCTCAATCAGATCCTCGGCATCGTGCACACCGCCGATGTCGCTGAGATCGAACACATCTCGGTCACCGAATCGGTCGATGTGTCCTGCCACCATTCGGTGGACACCTGGAAGGCGGTCGGCTACGGCCGGCCCGTCGACGACCCGACCATCCCCGATTCGCTGTACAAGTACACCGCGGTGTTCGCCGACTCGGTGTACCTGATGGCCGACGCCTTCGGCCTCGAACTCGACGAGGTGCGCTTCACCTACGAATTGGGCGCCTGCACAAAGGATGTCGACCTCGGCTGGTACCAGTTGCCGAAGGGTTCGCTCGGCGGCAACTTCATCAGCTATCAGGGCGTCGTCGACGGGGTGACCCGCATCGAGTCGAACCTCGAATGGCAGATGACCCCGCACACCGATCCGTCGTGGGATATCAAGGGCTGCTACATCACCCAGATCACCGGCGACCCGATGGTCTACAGCAAGCACATGATCTTCCCGCCTAAGGGCATGGATCTGTCGAACGTGGACAACTTCGCCAAGATCGGCATGACGGTCACCGGTATGCCTCCACTCAACGCGCTGCGTTCAGTGGTCGCGGCCCGGCCGGGCATCATCACCAGCAACGACCTGCCACTGCGGGCATTCGCGGGACGGTTCAAGGGGTGAGCGTGTCCTAAACCCCACCGCTGCGCCCCGGCATCGCAATTATTGTCATGCCGAGGCGCAGCGGTGGGGTTTGTGGCGCACAATGATCCAATGTCCGCCGCCATCCGCATCGTCGACACCACATCCGGCCCGGAACCGGGCGAGGTGACGTCGTTCGGCGTCCCCATCGTGGCCATCGCCGACGACCTCACCGCGCCGGATACCGAATACTGGCTCGACAAAGCAACTTTCACACTCACCACCAGGAAAACCGACGACCGGCGCGCCGTCACCGTCTCCGACCCGCATGCGACCGCCACCGACATCGCCGGCCGGGTCACCGAATCCCCGATCACGACAGCCACCTGCGACGACGTCCTGCGCGCCATCGACACACACGCCGACCTGCGACCGGCGCTCACCGTCGAATCCCTGGCCTATTCGACGCTGCAGGCCGGTCCGGAGTTCGCCCGCTGGCTGGCCGCGCGCGGCCCGTCGACCGCCCGCCCCGACGAGTCCACCCCCCTGCGCTATCACCGCGACGGCAACACCCTACACATCGAATTCCATCGCCCCCACCGTCACAACGCCTTCAACGACGGTATGCGGGCCCTGCTCATCGAAGCCCTGAACCTGGCGCACCTCGACCCGTCGATCACCGCCGTCGAGCTGACCGGCAGCGGCAAATCCTTTTGCAGCGGTGGCGATCTCGCCGACTTTGGCGGATTCGACGACCCCGCGTCGGCACATCTGGCCCGAACCCGCCACTCCCCCGCCCTGGGCCTGTTCGCACTCCGACAACGCCTCGGCCCGGCCCTGCGCGCCCACCTCCACGGTCAGGTCCTCGGCAGCGGCCTGGAGATGGCCGCATTCTGCGGCACTGTCTCCGCCCACCCCGACACCGTCCTCGGGCTCCCCGAACTATCCGTCGGCCTCGTCCCCGGAGCCGGCGGAATGTTCAGCGTCCCAAGACGAATCGGCCGCCACCGCACCGCCTACCTGGTTCTCTCCGGCAAGACCCTCGACTCCGCCACCGCCCTCGAGTGGGGCCTCATCGACGAGATCACCCAGACCTCAATCTCGTTGGGAGCCAAAAGGTCACCGGACCCTTCGTGACGCGGTCGGCTCCTTCGTCGCGCGACTGCTCCTCAGGGATCAAGAAGATCC
>NZ_JAGQTN010000003.1 GCF_020438995.1 Gordonia sp. (in: high G+C Gram-positive bacteria) | reverse complement strand
GCGCGAGCTTGCGAGTTGCTGGTGTGACCTTCTTGATCCCTGAGGAGCAGTCGCGCGAGCTTGCGAGCCGACCGCGTCACGAAGGGTCAGGTGACGTCAGGCTCCCACGGATCCACCGCAACCCGACCAAGCGCTTGCTAGGGTAGACCCATGGCAGCGCGAACCTCGACCAGCTCGGCCCGCCGCGACGAACTCCTGTCGACGGCGGGCCGGCTGTTTGCGGAGAACGGGCTGCGGTCCACGACGGTACGCGACATCGCCGACGCCGCGGGCATCCTGTCGGGCAGCCTGTATCACCATTTCGACTCCAAGGAGTCGATGGTCGACGAGATCCTTCGCGGCTTCCTCGACCGGCTGTTCGGCAGGTACCGCGAGATCGCCGCGGCCGATCTGTCGGCCACCGAGACCATCCGCCGTTTCGTGGTCGCCTCATTCGAGGCGATCGACAACGACCATCATGCGGTGGCGATCTATCAGGACGAGGCCCCGCGCCTGGCCTCCCAGGAACGCTACGGCTATATCGCCGAACTCAATACCGAATTCCGCGGCCTCTGGCTCTCGACGCTCCGCCGCGGCGTCGACGACGGCGAGTTCCGCACCGACCTAGACCTAGAGCTCGTGTACCGATTTATGCGCGACACCGTGTGGGTGGCGGTCCGCTGGTATCGTCCCGGCGGCACGATGGGCGTCGAAGACATTGCGCAGGAATATCTTTCGATCGTGCTCGACGGAATCGCCCCACGCTGACCGGCTATGCGCGATCCTGGTTGACCAGTTGCGCGCCGAGGGCCGCGCCACTCAGGGAAGTCAGGAACCCGATGACGGTGGCCTTGCGGGGCAGCGCTCCGCGCCGGGTCTCGTCGGCCACGGTCGCCAGGTCGATGACGTCGGTGGCGATGTTCAGCTTGTGCAGCAGGGGAGCGGACTTCTCGTCGGCCACGAGGAGCCCGACACCGAGTGCGAGGTTGCGCGACGCCATCAGCCGCGTCAGTGTCGGGCCGGGACCGGCGCTGAAGTCCAGCCCATAGAGTCGGCCGGCGGTGCGGCTGGCCAGCAATGCCACAGTCCCCAGTGCGAGTCTGTGTGCGGCCAAGAGCTGTGTGGCGTTCATATCGGTGGTTTCGTCCCTCCGTGTGGTGTCAGTCACTACACGGTAGCCCGATTTTTCGAATCCAGACAAGAAAATGCCCAACACGGGAGCGCTGATGCGGCTACTGCATCAGCACCCCGGTGGAGGGCGCTTCTTGTCCTCGGGTCAGCTCAGCGCTTTGCGGCGTTCGTGAGCCTGGGTCATCACCGACTGGATCAACTCGTCGCAGCTGGGCAGATCCTCGATCATGCCGACGACTTGGCCGGAAGCGAGGACCCCTGCCCTGGTGTCGCCCTCGACGAGCCCGGCACGAAGCAGCATCGGGGTGTTGCCGGCCATGATGATCTGCTGCCAGGTCCGCTCACCGGACTTCTTCATAGCCAGGCCGTCACGTACCAGGGTGGTCCACTTCATACCGGTGAGCTGTTTGAACTCATTCGCATTCCGGGCAGCAGCCGCCAAAGCTTTGACGGGACTACCGCTTTCGAGAGCATCGACCAGCGGGGTCCGCAGCACCCGATGCGGCATGCCGTCCACCTTCACCGAAACGACGGTGTCGTTCAGGGAACGCTTGAGGTACTCCTGTTTCACCGAGTCAGGGACGGCACTGTCGGAGGTGAGCAGGAACCGGGTGCCCATCGCGACGCCGTCGGCACCGTAGGCCAATGCAGCGACGAGCCCGCGGCCGTCGAAGAAGCCACCCGAGGCGACGACCGGCATATCCGAACCCGCCTGTGCCAGCGCATCGATGACCGACGGCAGCAGCAGTGTGGTGGCGACCGGCCCGGTGTGGCCACCGCCCTCACCGCCCTGCACGATCACCGCGTCCGCACCCCACGATGCCACCTTCAATGCGTGCTTGGCCGCACCGATCGACGGAATGACCACCACACCATGGTCTTTGAGCTTGGCGATCAGATCCTTCTTCGGTGCCAGCGCGAACGAAGCGACCTTCACACCCTCCCGGATCACCAGGTCGATCCGGTCGGCGGCATCGGCGGCGTCGGCGCGCATGTTCACACCGAACGGCTTGTCGGTGAGCGACTTGGTCTTCTTGATCGCCGCTTCCAACTCACCGAAAGTCATTGTCGCCGAGGCCAGAATCCCCAAACCGCCGGCGTTCGACGTGGCCGAGGTGAGCGATGGTCCCGATACCCAGCCCATCCCGGTCTGTACGATCGGATATTCGATACCCACCAGCTCGGTGAACTTGGTGGGAAGTGCAGCGGCCCGGACGGTTCCATTTCCTGACCCGGTAAGATTCCCCGTCGCTTCGCTCGCCCCGGTAAGATTCCCCGTCGCTTCGCTCGCCCCGGTGACATTTCCCGTCGCTTCGCTCGCCCCGGTGACATTTCCCGTCGCTTCGCTCGCCCCGGTCACCGGACCTCCCGATTGCGAACGCCCTTGGGATCGAGGACCTCCCGGATGATTGTCAGTTCCTCATCGGTCGGCTGACGGGTCACACCGGCCGAATCGAGACCGGCGACCTCGAACGAGGTGTTCTCGACGACCTCGGCCGCCTCGACACCGGGATGCAGACTCAGCGCCCGCAACGTGTGATCGGGTCCGCCGAAGTCGAACACCCCGAGATTGGTGACGACGCGATGAATGTTGTGATCGTCGAAGGCGGGATTGCCGGGATCGACTTTGTCATAACCGATTCCGGACACGATGTCGACGGATTCGGTGAACACGCGAGTGGAATGGCGGCCCACCCAATAGCTTGTCGGATGGTTGATGGTGTTGCCCGGCGCCCCGCGCACCCCGAACATCTGCCGCGTCGGCTGCTGCAACGGCCCGAATGCCGACAGGTTCTGGTTGCCGTGCCGGTCGATCTGGTTGGCGCCCATCACCACATGACGACGACCCGACGCGACCACGTCGAACACCTTGCGGAACGGCATCCAGCCCTCGATCGGACCGGACCGTCCGATGGCCGGGGTGTCGGCCAGGATCAGCGCCTCCCCGTCGGTGATGAGCAGATCCGGTTCGGTCGTCAGCCGCGCCAGGCGCGCCCCGAGCAGCGCCATCGGTGCCATCGGCGATGCCATGATCTCGCCTGCGCCGGAAAAGATCTCGGCACAGGCGACGACACAGACCTCGGCCAGGGTTATATCGGTACTGGGTTCGGTCGTGGTCACTTTCCGGTCTCCTCCTGCTCGGCCCGCCACGCGGCAACCTCACGCTGATAGGTTTCTTCGTCGACGCGCAAGAATCGCTGCGAAAACGCCTCCCACATCTCGGGGGTCTTCGCGGACTCGACATAGAACTTCTGGAACGCCTCGTCGCGTCCGTAGTCGCCGGCGAACGTGAAATGTGCGCCGTTGGGGGCGTGCACCACCCGGTCGACATTCATCCGGTTCAGCAGAAGCCTCTGGTGCGGAACCGATTTCACGAGCACCTCGGTCGACACCAGCTGATCGGTTTCCAGATAGCGGCGCTCGGCGGCGGCACAGAACAGATCGTCCATGTACGGGTCGATGCCGGTGTAGGCGGCGTTACCTCGATTGTCGGCGATGTCCAGGTGCACGAACGCGGCATCCAGGCGCAGTGCGGGCATCGCGACCAGCGTCTGCGTGCGGCCGTCCGCGTCGGGATAGGGGGAGGCGACGGTCTTGAGTTCGCCCTCCCAGAAGTTGAGTACGTCCGAGCCGAGGCCGGCGCGGATCGGGAGGAACGGCAGCCGGGCGGCGGCAGCTTCGAGTCCGCATTTGACCATGCCCTCGTCCATCTCGCGGGCCTCGATGGCGCCGGTGGTGCGCGCCCGGGCGAACCACGGATCGTAGAACGGCGCCGAGTCCAGCGACACGAATCCGTAGTAGGCGCGCCGCACTTTTCCTGCTGCACAAAGTAATCCGAGGTCGGCCCCGCCATAGGTGACCACCGTCAGATCCTTGACGTCCGAACGCGCCAGCGCCCGCACCAGCGCCATCGGCTTACGCCGCGACCCCCACCCACCGATGCCGATGGTCATCCCGTCACGCAGTTCGCCGATCACCTCGTCGAGCGTGCTTGTCTTATCCGTTGGTGTTGCTGCCATCAGTTGATTTCGCCTTCTATTGGGAACCGGTACGAGTTGAAAGCGCCGGAAGTGACGGAGCTACTTGATCCCTGAGGCCGAAGCGAGGGACGAGCAAGGGCTGCGTTGGGTCCGGCGACCCGAGCATCACGAATCACCCACAGCCTTCCCCGTCGCCACGAACGCATCCCGATGCTCATCGGACACCCCGGCCAGGTTCAGCTCGAAGGTGTACCCCTGCTCAAGCCGGTAACTCGTCTTCACGTCGACGGGGTCGATGTGATTGATCGCGGCCTTCGCCGCCCGGATCACCCGGGTGTCCTTCTTGGCGATTTGCTCGGCTACTTCGGTTGCAGTGGAAAGCAATTCGTCGGCGGGCACCACCCGATACACCGAGCCGAAGTGCAGCAGTTGTTGTGCGGTAACGGTTTGCGCCGTGTAGTACAGGGTCCGCATCATGTGCTGCGGCACGAGCCGCGCCAGATGTGTTGCGGCGCCCAGCGCTCCGCGATCGACTTCGGGCAGTCCGAAGTAGGCGTCGTCGGAGGCGACGATGATGTCGGCGTTGCCCACCAGGCCCACGCCGCCGCCGACGCAGAAACCGTTGACGGCCGCGATGACGGGGACGGGGCAATCGTAGACGGCGGAGAAGGCCGCGGCGCAGCCGTGGTTGGCGCCGATGAGGGCGTCGAAGCCGGTGGTGGTCTGCATCTCCTTGATGTCGACGCCCGCGTTGAAGCCGCGTCCCGTCGAACGCAGGATCACCACATGCGTCGACGGGTCTTCGCCGGCGGCGGTGATGACGTCCGCCAGATCGAACCAGGCGGCCGACGGCAGCGCGTTGACCGGGGGATAGTCGACGGTGACGATCGCGATGCCGGTGTCCGTCCGTGCCGTGGTGATGGGCATCATGGCTCCTTCTCCCACCAGTTGCGGTGCGTGGTTGTTCGGCGGGGTGTCCCACCATTGCCAGGGAACCAAGCAAGTGCTTGGTTGTTTGGTAGGGTATCACCCATGACCGCAGCACCGCAGGGGCCTCCGGGGTCGGCCGACCGTATCGATCTGGGACTGTCAGGGAAGATCGTGCTGATCACCGGTGGCGCGCGAGGGGTCGGAGCTGGGATCGCAACGGTTCTCAAAGACCTCGGCGCTATCCCGGTGATCTGTGCCCGTCGACCACCTACAGCCGACGACCACCCGGACTTCTTCCCGTGTGACGTCCGCGACGAGGATGCGGTGACCGAACTGGTTGCCAAGATCGTCGACAAGTACGGCAAACTCGACGGCGTGGTGAACAACGCCGGCGGCTCACCCTTCGCGCTCGCCGCTGACGCCTCGGCGAGCTTCACCAATAAGATCATTGCGCTTAATCTTGTTGCGCCACTGATAGTTTCCCGTGCTGCTCACGCGGTGATGGTGAACCAGCCCGATGGTGGTGCGATAGTCAACATTTCGAGCGTGAGCGGGCACCGGCCGTCGCCGGGCACTGCCGCCTACGGTGCTGCCAAGGCCGGCGTCGACAGCGCGGCCACCGCGCTCGCCGTCGAGTGGGCACCCAAGGTCCGCATCAATTCCATTGTGGCCGGTGCCATCGAGACCGAACTGTCGCATCTGCACTACGGCGACCAGGCGGGTGTCGACGCCGTCGCGGCGACAATCCCGATGGGCCGCCTGGCGCAGCCGTCCGACATCGGCAACGCCGTCGCGTTCCTGCTCTCCCCGCTGTCGTCGTTCATCACCGGCAGCACCCTCACAATCCACGGCGGCGGCGAACGCCCCGCCTTCCTGTCCGCCGCCAACGCCGGCAACCAGGTGTGAAGCGTTGGGATCCGCGGCTCGCCGGACCCTTCGAGACGCCTCGCCTAGCGGCTCGGCTCCTCAGGGATCAAGAAGGCGATCCCTGTGGCCGAAGCGGAGGGTGTCGGGTGTCATCGTGATTCCTGGGGCCGAAGCGATGAGGGTGTCGGGTGTCATCGTGATTCCTGGGGCCGAAGCGATGAGGGTGTCGGGTGTCATCGTGAT
>NZ_JAGQTN010000063.1 GCF_020438995.1 Gordonia sp. (in: high G+C Gram-positive bacteria) | reverse complement strand
TCAGCCGACTTCCAGTTACCTGTAACCGGTGGTAACGTCCAACTCCGGGTTTGCTGTGAGCAATGCCACTCACGGACCGGAGTCAGGAGAGCCACATGGCGCAATGGCGCAGGCGCGAGGATGTACACAACGGCGCTGTCCGCCTGGCGGTGTTCGAATCACCCTTGCCGGGCACGTCGCCATCGGGTGATGACCCTCGGCCGACCGTCCTACTGGTCCACGGGTGGCCCGACACCCACCACCTGTGGACCCACGTCGCCCCTATGCTGGCCGGTGACTTTCGCGTCATCGCCTACGACTGCCGCGGTTTCGGCGACAGTGACCGGCCCGACGGCGACGACCCGTACCGGCTCAGTGAGATGGCCGACGACCTGTTCGCGGTGATCGACGCCGTCAGCCCCGACAACGCCGTGCACGTCCTCGCCCACGATTGGGGATCGGTACTCACCTGGGAGGCCGTCGGACGGCGCGGCGCCGACAAGTGCATCGCGTCGTTCGTGTCGGTGTCGGGTCCCAGCCTCGATCAACTCGGCGTATGGGCGCGAGCGCGGCTACGTCGGCCGACGCCCCGCAATCTGGCCCGGGCGATGGCGCAGACCGGGTCATCGGCGTACACCGTGTTCTTCCAAATACCCGTCGCTCCCGGACTGTTCTTCAGAGTTACCGGGTCGCAGACTATTTGGCGGGAGTTTCTGCACCGGGCGGAGGGCATGCCGCGGCCGAATGCGGTGTTCAGGCCGACGCTGCGTGAGGACATGATCTCCGGGCTCCGGCTGTACCGCGCCAACATCCGTCCCAAGCTGGCCGCACCCGATCCCCGGCACACGTCGGTCCCGGTGCTCGAGATCGTCAACGAACGCGATATCGCGTTGCGTCCGGCCATCTTCGACGACACCCACCTCTACGCCGAACGGCTGTGGCGGCGCACCAGCCCGACAGGCCATTGGCTGCCCCTTACCCGACCGGACTATCTGGCTGATGTCACCCGCGAATTCATCAGGGCGAGAGCAGGAATCGAATCCGATGGCCGCGATTCGGTCGACCGGTCGCGCATTCTGGGTTCGCCGGGACCGATGGCGGGCAAGTTGGCCGTCGTCACCGGCGCGGGCAGTGGCATCGGCCGCGAAACCGCTTACGCGCTGGCCGAACAGGGCTGTGAACTGATACTCGCCGACATCGATCTCGATGCCGCCGACGAGACGGTCCGTGAATGCAAGCGGTTCGGCGTCACGGCGACCGCGTACCTGCTCGACGTCGCCGACACCGCGGGGTTCGTCGCCTTCGCCGCACAGGTCCGCGAGCGGCACGGAGTGGCCGACATCGTCATCAACAATGCCGGCATCGCCTTGGCCGGTTCAGCTTTGGCGGCAACCGACGAGCAGGTCGACAAGCTCCTGGCGGTAGATCTGCGTGGTGTGATCACCGGCAGCCGCGAATTCGGCAGGCAGATGGTCGAGCGCGGTGTCGGCGGGCACATCGTCAATGTGTCGTCGGCGGCGGCGTTCACCCCATCCCGCGACCTCGGCTTGTATTCGGCCGCCAAGGCCGGGGTGCTGATGTTCTCGGAGTCGCTGCGCGGCGAGCTGACCGAACATCGTATCGGCGTCACCGCGATCTGCCCCGGCATCGTCGACACCAATATCGTCCGCTCCACCCGTATCGCCGGTGTCGACGCCGAAACTGAAGCAGCCCAACGTGATCGGCTCGACAAGCTTTATCGAAAGCGCGGTTTCACACCCGACAGGGTGGCCGCGGATATCGTGAAGGCGATCAATGCGAACAAGGCCGTAGCCCCGGTGACCGCCGAAGCCAAGGTCGGCTACCGCGTCTACCGTTTCGCCCCCTGGATCTCGCGCCTCGGAGCCCGCCGGAAGGTGGCCCGCTGAACGGCTCACCGCAGACCGATTGAGGGGCCCGCGGAAGCATTTTCAGCCACAGCGCTCGTGTCCTGGTCCCGACCCCGCGGGGCGCCGCGGAGCAAACCGACCGCGGCGGCCGCGGCAGCGGCGGTGACGGCCACCGCCACCCACACCGCGCTGTGCAGGCCATCGACAAACACCTGCTGCACAACATCTTCGAGCTTTGCGGACACTGCCTCCGGGGCCCGCCGGGCTACCTCGACACCGGCCATCACCGAATCCTGCGCGGTATGCACCGAACCGGCCGACACCCCGAGACCGGTAAGGCGATCACCGACGGTCGTGGCGTACACGGAGGTGAGCACCGATCCGAGGACCGCGACGCCCAGCGTGCCCCCGAGTTCACGAGTGGTGTCGTTGACGGCCGAACCCGCACCGGCCTGTTCGGGCGAAAGCGCATCCATGATCATCTGCGTGCAGGGGCCGGAGATGAATGCCAAACCCACCGCCATCAGCGTCATCGCCTCTATGATGAGCAGCCAGTAGCTCGAATCGGGCGTCGCCAGTTCAACGAGCGCGAAACCACCGGAGAGGGACAGCGCTCCCGTCACGGCCACGAACCGGGGTCCGAACCGGTGCGACAAGATCATCGCGATCGGCGAGAACACCGCCATCACGATCGCGAAAGGCAGTGTGCGCACACCTGCTTCGAGCGGACCGTAACCTTTGACGGCCTGGAAGTACTGGGTGATCAGAAAAATGAACCCGAATAAGGCGAAGAACGCGACGCTGATCATGGCCGCGGCCGTGGCAAAGTAGCGGTTGGCGAATAGCCGGATGTCGAGGATCGGGTCTGCGATGGACAGCTCGCGACGGGCGAACAGGGCGAGCACCGCGGCGGCGACGACCAGTCCGGCGATGGTCCGGATGTCGGTCCAGCCAAAGTGCGGACCTTCGATCACGGAATAGGTGAGCAACCC
>NZ_JAGQTN010000062.1 GCF_020438995.1 Gordonia sp. (in: high G+C Gram-positive bacteria) | reverse complement strand
GATCACCGGATCGGGCAACGCAAGCCCGAACTCGTCACGAATCGCCGACAGGTCCGCCGAGATCGCCGCAGCGCAATCCGGCAGGTCATCGCGCACCAATCCACGTGCATGCGCGTCTGCGAGTTCACGCAGCAGCGTGGCGACGACCCGCGTGCCGGGCACCACGGTCTGTTCGGCGGGCGCGGCGTATCCGGGTACGGGACTGCCGTAGAGCAATGCCCAGCGCGCGGGATCATCGACCGCCCATCGCCGTACCGTCGTCGCGGCGGCCAATAACCGTGCCTCCGGATCGTCGCCGCCGGCCTGCGCGACGGCGGTGTCGACGGCGTCGGCGAGATCGGCATATCCCTCCACCAGCAGCATGGTCAGCAGATCGTCGCGGCTGGGCACGTACCGGTACACCGCCGACGAGACGACACCGAGTTCCCGGGCGATCGCGCGCAACGACAGCCCGGCCGCACCGTGTGTGCGCAGATGGCTGCGCCCAAGCGCACGGATGTGCTGTTCCATCGCTTCACGATTGGCGGCGCGACTGCCGCGCGACCGTCTGGTTCCGGCCGGCTCGGGGTGGGTCTGCGAACTGGTCACTACACGATCATGCCATAAATGAGAGCGGTGCTCCTGAAGTTGTGCGGACGGTGAGGCACAATCAAAACGAGATCAATGCTCTCGAAATTGCACTTCAACTCAGGAGGCTGCTATGAACGCCGCGACCCACTACATCCCGCCGAACCGGTTCGACCGCGCTTTCAACGCTGTCGTCGGTGGTCTCGCACGGCTAGGAGTGAACGTCGCCGGCGCCGAGACGCTGACCGTCATCGGGTGGAAAACCGGCCGGCCGCAGGAGATCCCGGTCAATCCGCTCACCCTTGATGACGACGAATTCCTGGTCGCGGTCCGCGGCGAAACCCAGTGGGTACGCAACGTACGCGCCACTGCGACGGTAGAACTGCGGCGAGGCAGGCGGGTCCGCCGCGTCATTCTGGAGGAGGTGGCGGTAGCCGACCGCGCCCCGATCATCGCGGCCTACCTCGCCAAGTGGGGCTGGGAGGTGGGCCGGTTCCTACCCGGACATCTCACGCCCGGCGCCTCGGTCGACGAGATCGCCACCGAGGCCGCCAAGCTCCCGGTCTTCATCGTGCGCCCGGCCGGCTGACCGGCGTCGACGTCCGCCCGGCCGGGTCGTCGGACGCGCGAACTACCATGCGAGGTGTGGCCGAAGCACCCGAGGACGAACGCGGTTCGCGCTGGGTGATGCATCTGGACATGGATGCCTTCTTCGCCTCCGTAGAGCAACTCACCCGCCCGACTCTGCGCGGGAGGCCCGTCCTGGTCGGCGGGCTCGGTGGCCGGGGCGTTGTGGCCGGGGCCAGTTACGAGGCCCGTGTCTTCGGCGCCCGGTCGGCGATGCCGATGCATCAGGCACGACGGCTGGTCGGTGCCGGTGCGGTGGTGTTGCCGCCCCGTGTATCGGTGTACCGCAAGGCCAGTGAGCGCACATTTTCCATTGTCCGAGAGGTGATTCCGGTCATCGAGATGCTCTCTTTCGATGAGGCCTTCGGCGAGCCGGCCGAGTTGGTGGGGGCATCGGTGGCCGAAGTCACCGCGTTCGCCGAGAACATCCGCACCCGCATCGAGGCCGAGACGGGACTGACGGCGTCGGTGGGGTTCGGCAGCGGGAAACAGATCGCCAAGATCGCCTCGGGCATGGCCAAACCCGACGGCGTGCTCGCGCTGGCCCCCAGTGCCGAACTCGGCTTCCTGCACGCACTTCCGGTCCGCAAACTCTGGGGGATCGGGCCGGTGTCGGGGGACAAGCTGACCCGGCTCGGCGTCGACACCATCGGCGATTTCGCGGCGATGTCCGACATCGAGGTGGCCTCGGTCCTCGGCGGCACCCTCGGCCCCGCCCTGCACCGGCTCGCTCAGGGCATCGACGACAGACCTGTCGCCGAACGAGCCTCCGCCAAACAGATCAGCGCCGAATCGACCTTCCCGGAAGACATCACCACGATGCCCGGTCTGCGGACCGCGATCTCCCGGGTCGCCGCGGACGCCCACCGGAGGCTGCTCGCCGACGGTCGCGGCGCCCGGACGGTGGTGCTCAAGCTCAAGCGCACCGATATGTCGATTCTCACCCGATCGGCCACTCTCGGGACGGGCACCACCGACCTGGACACACTCACCGCGACGGCACAGCGACTGGCGCTCGACCCGCTGGAAATCGGCCCTATCCGGCTCGTCGGCGTGAGTTTCTCGGGTCTCACCGACACCGAGCAGTACACGCTGTTCGACGACACCCGAGGTCCCGGGAACGATGAAGCTGACACCACCGCAACGGATACGGAATCAGCACCGCCGGGAGTGGTGAGTGTCCAGAAGGGCGACCCGGCGTCGCCGGAGTGGTCGACCGGCACCGATGTGGTCCACGCCGGCCACGGTCACGGCTGGGTACAGGGCGCCGGACACGGCGTGGTCACCGTCCGTTTCGAAACCAGTGCGACCGGACCCGGCCGGGCGGTCACGTTTGCGGCCGACGGCACCGAACTGCGCCGCGCCGACCCCCTCGACAGCCTCGTATGGGACTGAGCGACAGCGGGAATCGGCAGAGCGGCTCAGCCGATCGCCGGGTCGCTGGCCCGGAAGAACTCGGCGATCTGCGCGGCGTCGTGGCCGGCACCGAGCAGCACGGCCAGCGCAATCCGGGCCTGCGGTGCGCGAAGCCAGCGGGAGATGATCGCACCCGCACGTTCGAGGTCGACGGCGCCACCGCCGCCGCCGTAGGTGGGGACGATCGGTCCGTACGGCACCCGGCTGGTCACCACGACCACGACTCCATCGTGCACGGCCTGGGCCACCTGGGCGGTCACGTCGGGATGGGTATTTCCCGAACCTGTTGCGGCGAGCACGATTCCGGCCGCATTCTGCGATACGGCCGCGGCGATGAGACCGGGGGACACGCCCGGGTACAGCGTGAACGCGTCGACCCGCGCATGAGCTACCGCCGATATGTCGGCATCGATCACCGGCCGTGGCAGATCTGGATGGGTCGTGTCGAATGCGATTGGATTGTCGGTGGAAACCTTGAAAATGCCCCGCGCGGACCACATCCGGCCACCGAGTACCACCAGGGTGCCCTTGCCGCGCGATGACGGATCGGCTGCCACGCGCAGGGCGTCCTCGATGTTGCGTGGGCCGTCGGCGTTGGGGGCGTCGGCGGGGAACTGCGCTCCGGTGAACACCACGGGACGCTCGTCGGTGTGGAACAGATCGGCCAGGTAGGCCGTCTCCTCCATGGTGTCGGTGCCGTGGGTCACCACGACGGCCACGACTTCCGGATCGGCGAGTGTGTCGCCGATCGCCCCGATGATGCGGGACCTGTCGGCGGAGGTCATCGCCGAACTGTCAACCGACATCAGGTCGACGGCCGAGACAGTGATGTCGGGCAGCGGGTCGGTCCGCGGCGTGGACAGGTCGGGCAACAGGTCCGCCGCCGACAATGCGGGCACGGCGCCGTCGGCGGTTGTGGTGGCGGCGACAGTGCCGCCGGTGGTGAGCAAGACGATCGTCGACGTTGCCATGGATCCACCCTGTCGGTTGTGCCTCTTCCCGTCAATACGACTGCCTGTCAACACCGACCGATCACTGGTGGGCGGTTTCCTCGCTTTACCTCATCCTCAGCATCGTTTGGCATAGTGGTGTGAGCCGAGAACCGGGGACTGGTAGAGATATCCGGGTTCTCACGCCGCGAAAGCAACGATTTGCAGGACAGTAAGGGAGATCGGTGAAGTATCCGAAGTTGATCACGGCAGCAGTCATTGCGGGGTCCATCGCGCTGGTGTCTACCGGTTGCGGTTCCGACGATGACGCGCCCCTGCCCACCACGACCGCCGCTCAGACGTCGGAGTCCACAGCCGCGGGCAGCGGCACCGACGGCGACGTGACCGACGCCAAGGTGCGGCCGTCGGCGGAGACTCTGAACAAGATGCTCGAAACCGCACTCGATCCTGCCGTGCCCAGCTCGGAGAAGGTCGACCTCGTAGAGGGTGCCGAGAAGGATCCGGCCATTTTCGATGCGCTGGTCAAGCTGGTGAAGGCGAATCCCGATGTCACCTACAAGATCATTCCGCCGGTGACCTCGGACGGCCCCAACAAGGCCAAGGTCAAGGTTGAGATCAAGCTGCCCGACAACCCGGCGACGCCGGTCGACGCGGCGATCACCTACGTCGACGGCCGGTGGAAGCTCGCCCAGACCACCGTGTGCAACCTGGTCACGATGGGCGGCGACGGTGTCAAGACAGCGATGTGCCCGGCGAGCTGACCTGGCATTCTTCAGTGACCTCGCCCCACCGCTGACCTCGCCCCGCTGCTGACGGGGTGGCACCGGTGATGTGGTGACAGGGCCACCGTGAAAGGTGTGTGCTGAGCGCGAAGCTCAGCGGGCACGCCAGTTCACGGTGGCTCCTGTCTGTTGGACGATGGGCGCCGACTCGTCGGAGCCGACCAGTTCGCGCGCCCCCGACAGGGTGATGGTGGCGTCGGTGGGCAGACCGCGGTCGAGGTCGAGTGTCACCGTGCCGGTGCCTTCATTGGAATAGCGCCGCAGGGTGACGGTCTCGCTGGTGCCGGGCACCGCGAACACCGAGTTGACCGGACTCTCGTCGAACGTCACGCCGAGAACAACGCGATCGCCCGCCCACGATTTCAGGGTGACCGTCATCGTCTGGGTGACGGTCACCGCTCCGCTGATCGAACGCTCCGACTTCCACACCGCACCGACGCCCACTGGTTGGGTGGGCAGTCCGACGGATACCTGCAGCGCCTGGACCAGTGATTGTTCGATGGCGTGCCGGGCCTCCGAGCCGGACGCCTTCGTCGGCAGCAGCCGCAACGAGATCGGTACGGTGCCCGGGCCCACGGCCATTCCGGCCCGGCCGCCTTCGGACTTGGCCAGTTGCTCGTCGAGTGTAGGGTCCGGTGAGGTGGGCCGATCCAGTGCCAGTTCCAGATCGGTGGGGTCCTGACATCCGAACCGGGCGGTCATCGGGATGCTGACGGTCTGGCTACGGTCGTCGACACCGTCGGTGGCGGTGCGGGACACGGCGCTGGAGGTCACCGACAGTGTCGTCCGCTGCGGGGTATCGCGTGCGGGGGTGGCCGCCGGAACCTTGCGTGGCTCCGCGCCGGGAGCGGTGACGGTGATCTTGGCCGGCGCGATCGGGATCGGCTCGACGCCGTCGCGTCCGGAGGTCGAGTCGGTGGCGCAGCCTGTGGAGGCGTCGGATGCGGCGGTGTCGGCGGTGTCGTCCGAGCCGCATGCCGCGAGCACGAGCGTCATCACGCAGACCGCGGTGGCCGCCAGCGTCGGGAGCACAGATCGCCGGCCGGGCTGTGGGTCGGTGGATGCGCCGGCTGTGGGGGCGACAGCAGCGGCGGCGGAATCTTGCGGGCGCGACACACGGTCAAACGGGGGCACGGGGCCAGACTATTGCAGCATTCGGGGATGATGGACAGGTGGATGAGGACGCGATGAGCGAATCGGCCGGTAGCCCGGCGCTGCGCGACGAGAACGAGCGCGGCGACGACGGGCCGGTGCCCGACGGTGTGGTGGAGACCGGTGCGGCGGAGGCGGGGGCTGCCGGGGCGGTCACAGCCGTGAGCGAGGACACCGAACGTCGCCGGGTCCGACGCACCCTCGGCGTGTTGGCAGCGGTCGCCCTGACCGTCATCGCGCTCGATCAGCTCACCAAAGCGCTGGCAGTGGCCCACATCGACCCGCAGAATCCGGTCCGGATCATCGGTGACACCGTGACGCTGACTCTGGTGCGCAACAGCGGTGCCGCGTTCTCGATGGCCACCGGATACACATGGGTGCTGACGCTCGTCGCGCTCGTGGTGGTCATCGGCATCCTCCGGTACGCCTCGCGGTTGGTGTCCACGTGGTGGATCGTCGGGATCGCGCTCGTGCTCGGTGGTGCGATCGGCAACCTGATCGACCGCATGTTGCGCTCACCCGGACCACTGCGCGGTCATGTGGTCGACTTCGTGTCCGTCGGCTGGTGGCCGGTATTCAACGTCGCCGATTCGGCCGTCGTGTGCGGCGCGATTCTGCTGGTCGGCTTGTCGGTGCTCGGCTACGAGTACGACGGTTCGCGAACGGGTTTCGCCGCCCGCCGGGAATCCGGTGATGACGATGCGTGAATCGAGGATGCTGCCGGTACCCGACGGTGTCGACGGTATGCGCGTGGATGCCGGCGTCGCCCGGATTCTCGGCCTGTCCCGAACCGTCGCCGCCGGTCTGGCCGACGCGGGTGATGTGACCGTGGACGGGGTCGAGGTCGGCAAGTCCTACAAGCTGGCCGCGGGGTCGCTGCTGCACGTGGTACTGCCCGCGCCCGCCGAACCGTTGCGTGTCGAACCGACCCCGGTCGAGGACCTCGACGTCATCTACCACGACTCCGACATCGTAGTCGTCGACAAACCGGTGGGGGTGGCGGCGCATCCGTCGCTGGGCTGGAGCGGGCCGACGGTGATCGGTGCGCTGGAGGCCGCCGGATTCCGCATCTCGACGTCCGGTGCCCATGAACGGCAGGGGATCGTGCACCGCCTCGACGTCGGCACCTCCGGGGTGATGGTGGTGGCCGTCTCCGAACGTGCCTACACGCTGCTCAAACGTGCGTTCAAGCAGCGCACCGTCGACAAGGGCTATCACGCGGTGGTGCAGGGTCATCTCGATCCGCCGATCGGTACCATCGACGCCCCGATCGGCCGGCACCGCGGCAACGACTGGAAGTTCGCGGTCACCGCGAGCGGCAAACCGAGCATCACCCACTATGAGACGCTGGAGATGTTCGCCTCGGCGTCGTTGCTGGACGTGCATCTGGAAACCGGCCGCACCCATCAGATCCGGGTGCACTTCTCGGCCCTGCACCATCCGTGCTGCGGCGACCCGACCTATGGGGCCGACCCGACGCTGGCCGCGAAGCTGGGTCTGGAACGGCAGTGGCTGCACGCCAAGACCCTCGGTTTCGCCCATCCGGCCGACGGTCGCCGCGTCGAGTTCAGCAGTGACTATCCCGACGACCTGCAACACGCACTCGGCGTCCTGCGCGGCTGACCTTCTTGATCCCTGGGCAGAGGCGTTGGGCCGCACGTCCAAGTCACCCTGTGGGCGTGTCGGGTGCCTCGGTCACCGGACCCCTCGTGACCTTCGCTCCTTCGTCGCTTCAGCCTCGGGGATCAAGAAGATGGCCTACCTTCTTGATCTTTGAGGGGGATGTAAGGATCGAGTAGCTGTGGTCTACGTTCTTGATCCCTGAGGGCGACGCGACGAAGGAGCGAGCGTCTCGAAGGGGCCGGCGACCCGAGGCTCCCAACGGTGTGCCGGTCGGACGATGTCGCAGCCGACGCCTAGAGTGGGTGAAGCCCTGACGCATGACTGCGTGACGTACCTAGCCGGTGAGGTGACCTGACTCCGTGACCGATTCCTTCGTTCACCTGCACAATCACACCGAATACTCGATGCTCGACGGCGCGGCGAAAGTGTCGCCGTTGTTCGCCGAGGCCAGGCGGCTGGGGATGTCGGCGATCGGGATGACCGACCACGGCAACATGTTCGGGGCCTCGGAGTTCTATAACACGGCGGTCAAGAACGATGTGAAGCCGATCATCGGGATCGAGGCCTACATCGCGCCGGGTTCCCGGTTCGACACCAAGCGTGTGCTGTGGGGCACTCGCGATCAGAAGTCCGACGACGTGTCGGGTTCGGGTGCGTACACCCATATGACGATGGTCGCTGCCAACGCGACGGGTCTGCGGAACCTGTTCCAGCTGTCCTCGCTCGCCTCGATCGAGGGGCAGCTGGGTAAGTGGGCGCGCATGGATGAGGATCTGATCGCCGCCCACGCCGACGGCATCATCGCGACGACGGGGTGCCCGTCCGGGGAGGTACAGACTCGCCTGCGCCTCGGTCACGACCGGGAAGCCCTCGAAGCTGCCGCCAAGTGGCAGGAGATCTTCGGGCCGGAGAACTTCTATCTGGAGTTGATGGAACACGGCATCGAGATCGAATCCCGGGTCCGGGACGGGCTGCTGGAGGTCGGCCGCAAACTCGGCATCAAACCGCTGGCCACCAACGACTGCCACTACGTGACCCGTGAGCACGCGTCGGCGCATGAGGCGTTGTTGTGTGTGCAGACCGGTAAGACACTGTCGGATCCGACGCGGTTCAAGTTCGACGGCGACGGCTACTATCTCAAGTCCGCGCAGGAGATGCGGGAGCTGTGGGATTCGCAGGTACCGGGGGCGTGCGATTCGACGCTGGAGATCGGTGAGCGCGTCGAGTCGTACAAGGATGTCTTCACCCATCGGGACCGGATGCCGATCTTCCCGGTACCCGACGGGTACACGCAGGAGTCGTGGCTGAGCCGGGAGGTATTCGCCGGTCTGGAACAGCGCCGGTTCGCCGGGCGCACCGTACCGGAGGAGTACCGGGCGCGTGCCGAGTACGAGTTGCGGGTCATCAACCAGATGGGGTTCCCCGCCTACTTCCTGGTGGTCGGCGACCTGATCCGCCATGCCCTCGAAGTCGGTATCCGGGTGGGTCCGGGCCGTGGTTCGGCCGCCGGTTCGCTGGTGGCGTGGGCGCTGGGAATCACCAACATCGACCCGATCCCGCACGGTCTGCTGTTCGAACGGTTCCTGAATCCCGAACGCGTGTCGATGCCCGACATCGACATCGACTTCGACGATCGTCGGCGCGGCGAGATGGTGCGCTATGCCACCGATCGGTGGGGATCGGACAAAGTCGCTCAGGTCATCACCTTCGGCACGATCAAAACCAAAGCGGCTATTAAGGATTCGGCGCGGGTGCAGTTCGGGCAGCCGGGGTTCGCGATCGCCGACAAGATCACCAAAGCTCTGCCGCCGCCGATCATGGCAAAGGACATCTCGGTGTCCGGGATCACCAATCCCGATCATGAGCGGTATTCGGAGGCGGCCGAGGTGCGGACGCTGATCGAGACCGATCCGGATGTGAAGAAGATCTACGACACCGCGCTGGGTCTTGAGGGTCTGATCCGCAATGCGGGTGTGCACGCCTGTGCGGTGATCATGTCGTCGGAGCCGCTCACCGATGCGATTCCGGTGTGGAAACGCGCCCAGGACGGGGCGATCATCACCGGCTGGGACTACCCGTCGTGCGAGGCCATCGGCCTGCTCAAGATGGACTTCCTGGGTCTGCGCAACCTCACCGTGATCGGTGACGCGCTGGAGAACATCAAACTCAACCGCGGCATCGACCTGGATCTCGACATCCTGGCCCTCGAAGACGACAAAACCTACGAGCTCCTGGCCCGCGGCGACACCCTCGGCGTATTCCAGCTCGACGGCGCGGCCATGCGTGAGCTCCTGAAACTGATGCAGCCCACCGGATTCGAGGACATCGTCGCCGTCCTCGCGCTGTACCGGCCCGGTCCGATGGGTGTGAACGCGCACACCGACTACGCCAAACGCAAGAACGGCCTGCAAGACATCAAGCCGATTCACCCCGAACTCGAAGAACCGCTGAAAGAGATTCTCGCCGAAACATTCGGTCTGATCGTCTACCAAGAGCAGATCATGCAGATCGCTCAGAAGGTCGCCGGATATTCACTCGGACAGGCCGACTTGCTGCGCCGCGCCATGGGTAAGAAGAAGAAAGAAATTCTCGACGAGGCGTACGACGGTTTCGCCGAAGGTATGCGGGGCAACGGCTTCTCCCAAGCCGCGATCACAGCGCTGTGGGATACCGTGCTGCCGTTCGCCGGATACGCATTCAACAAATCGCACGCCGCCGGCTACGGTCTCGTGTCGTTCTGGACCGCCTACCTCAAGGCCAACTATCCGGCCGAATACATGGCCGGTCTGCTCACCTCCGTCGGCGACGACAAGGACAAGGCCGCAATCTATCTCGCCGACTGCCGCAAACTCGGCATCACAGTCCTGCCGCCCGACGTCAACGAATCACAACGCAACTTCGCCGCCGTCGGCGCCGACATCCGCTTCGGTCTCGCCGCCATCCGCAACGTCGGCACGGGTGTGGTGTCCTCAATCCTGTCCGCCCGCGAGGAAAAGGGAAAGTACACCAGTTTCTCCGACTACCTCAACAAGATCGATGTCGTGGCCTGCAACAAGAAGGTCACCGAATCACTGGTCAAGGCAGGTGCTTTCGACTCCTTGAGCCATCCGCGCAAGGGGCTGTTCCTCGTGCACGGCGATGCCATCGAATCGGTGCTCGGCACCAAGAAGGCCGAGGCCGTCGGGCAGTTCGACCTGTTCGGTGACGCCGGCGGCGGCGCCGACGACTCGATGGCCGACGTATTCGCGGTCAGGGTGCCCGACGAGGAATGGGACACCAAACACAAACTGGCCCTCGAACGGGAAATGCTCGGGCTCTACGTTTCCGGGCATCCACTCGCCGGTGTCGAGCACGCCATCGCCCAGCACACCGACACCACCATCACCTCGCTGCTCGAAGGCAACATCTCCGACGGCGCGCAGATCACGATCGGTGGCATCATCTCCTCGGTCACCCGCCGCGTCAACAAGAAGGGGGAGCCGTGGGCGGCGGTCACCCTGGAGGACATGGTCGGTGGTGTCGAGGTGTACTTCTTCCCGCGCGCCTTCCAGACGTACGGCCTCGACATCGTCGCCGACAACATCGTGCTCATTAAGGCGCGCGTCAACATGCGCGAGGATTCCATGATGATCAGCGCCAACGACCTGGCCGTACCCGACCTGTCGTCGGCCGGTGCCACCAAACCGGTGAGCCTGACCCTGCCCGCCCGCATGTGCACCCCCGACCGGGTGCAGCAACTCAAACAGGTACTCACCAGGCATCCGGGCATGGCCGACGTGCACGTCACCCTTGTCAGCGATCAGCGGCAGACGTTGCTGAGACTCGCCGAGAACATGCGCGTCACTCCCAGCTCAGCGCTGATGGGTGACCTCAAAGCACTGCTCGGAGCCGGCTGCCTCAACTCCTGACATTTGCGTTTTCAGTCACACCTGTTCACCAAAGTTCGGTGAGCCGAACATTTGCGTCGTAGGATGGTGGAAACCGTCCTGGGAGGCGCCATGACCACGATCATCGAGTCGATTGACACGATCCGGCCCAGCCACACCCACGCGACCGTCGACATCGCGGGCGTGGCGTGGCCGGTCTACAAGGTCCGGGCACTGGTCGTCGCCGCAATCGCCGCCCTGATCGCGCTCGTACTCACCGGCTCAGGCGAGGTCACCATGTGGGCCTGCGCCCTCACCCTCACCACCCTCTGGTGGGCCGGCCGCCTGCGCCCCCAACTTTCTTGATCCCTGAGCCGACGAGCACGGTAGCCCCCACGCTTCTTGATCCCTGAGGCCGAAGCGACGAAGGAGCGAGGGTCACGAAGGGTCCGGTGACACGCCCACATGACCGGACCACCACCCTTACCACCCGCCCCCACACCGCCGGTGAGACCATGGAACCCGTGACTGTGCAGCAATCGGCGGATGCCGACCTATCGTCGGCATTGGGTGTGGCAAAGGTGGACGAGGCCGCCGAACGGATCGCCGACGCGGTGGCGCGCACGCCGCTGGAGCCGTGCCCCCGGCTCAGCGCCGCCACCGGAGCACAGATCTACCTCAAACGCGAAGACCTGCAGACCGTCCGCTCGTACAAGATCCGCGGTGCCTACAACGTGATGGCGCAACTCTCGGACGAGGAATTGGCCAAGGGCGTCGTCGCCGCCAGCGCCGGCAATCACGCCCAGGGCGTCGCGTACGCCTGTCGGTCGATGAAGGTGCACGGCCGGATCTACGTGCCCACCACCACCCCCAAACAGAAGCGCGACCGAATCCGTTGGCACGGCGGTGAATTCGTCGAACTCCTGGCGGTCGGCGACACCTACGACGCCGCCGCGGCAGCCGCCCAGGCCGATGTGCTGCGGACGGGCGCGGCCTGGATCCATGCCTTCGACGACGTCCGCACCGCCGCCGGTCAGGGCACCATCGCCCGCGAGATCGTCGAGCAACTCGGCAAGGTGCCCGACTACGTGATCGCGCCCGTCGGCGGCGGCGGCTGTCTCGCCGGCATCGCGTCCTACCTGCGCGCCATCAGCGATGAGGTGACGATCGTCGGCGTGGAACCGACCGGTGCGGTGTCGCTGGCCGCGGCCCTGGCCACCGGCGGCCCGTACACTCTTGGCTCCATCGACCCGTTCGTCGACGGTGCCGCCGTCAAACGCATCGGGAACCTGGGGTACCGGGTGATGTCCGGGCTGGGCGCCAGCGTCAGTGAACACACCGTGCTCGACGCGATCGGCATCACCTCCGGAGTGGACGTCAAACCGGCCGGACTGGTGACGCTGCCCGCCGGTGCCGCACACATCACCCACGTCGATGAGGGCGCGATCTGTTCGGCCATGCTCGGCCTGTATCAGAACGAGGGCATTATCGCCGAACCCGCGGGCGCCTTGTCGGTGACGGGTCTGAGCGAGGTGGACATCCCGCCGGGCGCGACCGTCGTGTGTCTGGTGTCCGGCGGCAACAACGACGTCTCCCGCTACGGCGAGATCATCGAACGATCCCTCGTCCATCAGGGCCTAAAGCACTATTTCCTGGTGCATTTTCCGCAGGAACCGGGCGCGCTGCGCCGCTTCCTCGATGAGGTACTCGGCCCCGACGACGACATCACCTTGTTCGAGTATGTCAAGCGCAACAACCGCGAGACGGGGGCCGCGCTCGTGGGCGTCCAGCTCGGTGCACCCGAGGGTCTTGCAGGTCTGATGGACCGCATGTCCCACTCGCGCCTGAACTGCGAACGCCTCGAACCCGGCACCCCCGCCTACGACTACCTCACCTGAACAAGTGAGGGCAGGAACGTTCATCGCGGCGACTGCTCGACGTGCTGTTACGTGAGCCGGTCATCGATTCAGACACGGCCGCAGCAGAATTGGGGATCGCTGTCGGCAACGTCGGCCGCACCGTGCAGCCCCTGGTCGAAGTCGGAATACTGCACGAGTTCACCGGTTTCAACCGCAATCGAATGTGGCACGCCAAGGAAGTCACCGACGCCCTCGACGCTTTCGCTACCAGGGCAGCGCGCCGCGCAGACTGACCGCGCTCGCATTCCCATCGTATCGTCGCACGGTCATCGTGAGCACTTGACATCAAGTGGACTTGAGGTTCTACGGTGGTGCACATGCCTGCTTTCGGAGAATCCGTGCTCGATGACCCCGCCGTGCTGAAATACCTTGACTCCCAAACGCTTGGCCGCCTCGCGACGGTCGACAAGTCGGGTGCACCCCAGAACTCCCCGGTGAGTTTCACGATCAATCATGAGCTGGGAACCATCGATATCGGCGGTTACACGATGTCAACGAGCCGCAAGTACCGCAACCTGGCCACCAACGACCGCGTCGCGTTCGTCGTCGATGACGTGTTCTCGGTGCGACCGTGGAAGGTACGGATGGTCGAGATCCGCGGCAGGGGAGAGCAGGTGCCCGGAACCACCTCCGAACCCGGCCACGACGACGCCCTCATCCGGGTCCACCCCGACCGTGTCATCGTCTTCGGCATCACCTCCGCCAGTACTGCGGAGTAGTTCGATGCCTGACGATGGCACGCTTTGTGCCGTTGTCCACGATCTGACCACCACTTCGGGGAGTAGATCCGCGGGCACGATGATCAGATCACCTTGAGCCTGGAGACCGTCAACGATCGGAATCGCGACGCTGCGGTCCAGGTGGTCGAGCACGTCTCGGCCGGATAGGTGGCTGAGGGCAGAGAGGGTCAGTGAATTCATTTGGTTACCTTGGTTTGTCGGAATGTGCGATCAGGTGCGGCGGACCAGCCGCGCGTAGTCGTCGCCTGCGATGCCGTAGGTCCAGCCGGCGGCGGTCAGGGCATCAGAAATATAGCGGGGGACGTAGAGTCCGTAGCGTCGTCGGCGGCCATCGCGCTCAACGGAACCGTTGTCCACCAGTAGGATTCGGAAGTCCTCAATCCATTTGTGGGGGTTTCCGTACAGTCTCAACGTGCAGCCCGGATTTCCGGGATCATGGGCGGCATCGAGCAAGGTGAGGCCGGTGGCGTCGATGTAGGTGTCCCAGCCGATTCTTTCGATCGCGGTCCGCCGGATTTCGACGTTGCGCTCGTCCCGTATTCGTTTCGCTGTCGGGTCGGTGACCACCCATTGCGGCACGATGGTGCCGTGAATCGCGAAAATGGTGAGACCATCCGCGAATTCGACCGCCGGACCGTTCTCGTGGTGCAGGCGTCGTTCGCCGTGGTAGTTGCCGGGGATCGGTTCGGTGTGCATGGCGACCGGGCGGTCTGCCATGACACACACGTTTGGTAGCGCCCACCACCAGCCCGTCGACGCAGTGACTGCGGTGAACAGGTCGAGGAAATGGTCGTCGTCGGGTTGGAATGTGATCAAGCCGTGTGCCACACCATCGATCAGGGTGGTCTGCAACGATTCCCACACCGTCACCTCGACGATATGACCTGGCGGGGCACCCCTTTCCATTGCCTCCAGAGGATCGGAGAATCGCGTCGCTTCGGTGGTCGACAGAGCTTCCAGCTGTTGGTGACCGCGGTGGCAGCCGCGCGTTCATCCGCTTGGTGGATTCTGCGATCAGCTCCGAAATCAACCCGCTCGGACTGGTGAAGACATCTGTCACACGGGCGGAGGGGTGATGTGTTGCAATAGTGTCGATCGCCGAGGCCGGAGACGGTACCCATTCGAATTGTGGTGGTGAACAACCGCATCGAGCATGAATCTCGATTGCTGCCGCCTCAGCGGCGCTGCGGTCGGCGGGGGCTGTACGCAGGCCGTAGTCCAGCCATTCGTCGCGGGTGGCGACGATCGCCTCGGTCAGCTCGGGAAACCGACTGGTGTGATCGGGGATGACGACCCATAATCGGGTCCGTGCGGCGCTCACGCGACGGTGGCGGTGTCCGCCTTTCCTGTAGTCATAGCGATTCACTGTACACCCGCACCGTCATGGCGTAAGGGCAACGGAGCGTCACGCATCCCGCGTCACGAAGTTTACGAGGCGGGAAGTGGCCGAGGTCAGCGGCGACGGCCGATGGCGACAGTGTGGGGGGCCAGGGCCAGGACGGTACCGGTTTCGTGGTAGTCGCCCCAGGCCAGGGCGACGCCGAGCTGGATCGGAACGCCCACGGGTGCGGTGCCGAGGTTGCACACGACGCTCCACGCACCCCGGTGCATCGCGAACCATTGCGCATCGGTGTCATAGGTGACCGTCACGGATTCGAACCGATCGTCGGCAAGGTCGGGCTCGTTGTGCCGCAATGAGATCAGGGATCCGTAGAAGTCGAGCATGGCGGCGTTCTCGGGGCGCGATGGCTCGCTCCAGTCGAGGGTGGAGCGCCGGAACGTCTCGGGATCCTGCGGATCGGGCACGTCGTCGGTGTGCCAGCCGTGTTCGGCGAACTCTGCCCGGCGGCCGTTGCGAACCGCGTCGCCGAGTTCCGGTTCGGGGTGGGAGGTGAAGTACTGGAATGGGGTTCGTGCCGCCCATTCCTCACCCTGGAACAGCATCGGGGTGAACGGGGAGAGCAGCACCAGCGCCGCCTTGATGGCGAGTTGCCCGGCGTTGAGGTAGGCGGTGGGCCGGTCGCCGATGGCGCGGTTGCCGATCTGGTCGTGGTTGCAGGTGAACACCACCAGCCGCGATGCCGGAACCTGATCGACCGGAATTGGCCGGCCGTGATGGCGACGGCGGAACGAGGAATAGGTTCCATCGTGAAAGAACCCACCGCACAGTACTTTTGCCAGACATTCGAATGATCCGAAATCGGCGTAATAGCCCTGTCGTTCACCGGACACCGCGGTGTGGATCGCGTGGTGCACGTCGTCGTCCCACTGGGCGTCGAGACCGAAACCGCCACCGGCCCGGGGTGCGATGAGCCGCGGATCGTTCAGGTCGCTTTCGGCGATCAACGACAACGGGCGGCCCAGCTCATCGGACAACTCGGCGACCCGCACCGCCAGCTCTTCCAGAATGTGTACGGCTCGATGATCCATCAGAGCGTGCACAGCGTCCAGACGCAGGGCGTCGGCGCCGAAATCGCGGAACCAGCGCAGTGCACTCTCGATGATGAACGCGCGCACCTCGTCGGAATCGGCGTCGGCGAGGTTGATCGTGGATCCCCAATTGTTCGCTCCGCCGGTGAAATACGGGCCGAATCGGGGCAGGTAGTTGCCGGATGGTCCGAGATGGTTGTACACGGCGTCGACGATCACCCCGAGCCCGCGGGCATGGCAGGCATCGACGAATCGGACGAAACCATCAGGCCCGCCGTATGGTTCGTGCACCGCGAACCAGCCCACACCGTCATACCCCCAGCCGTGATCACCGTTGAAGGCGTTGATCGGCAGGACCTCCACGAATCCGATGCCCAGGTGGACGAGATGGTCGAGCCGCTCGATAGCCGCATCGAAGGTGCCGCCCGGGGTGAAGGTGCCGATGTGCAACTCGTATGTCACCGCGCCATCGACGGAACGGCCCGCCCACGAGGTGGGAACCGGGGGAGTGTGCACCTGCGACCAGCCGTGCACGCCGTCGGGCAGGCGCAGCGAACGCGGATCTGGGACGGGGTCACCGCCATCGACGGCGAACGCGTACCGGGTTCCGTCGGCAGGCACGTCGAGGTCGCCGGCTGCTTCCGCGGGGACCGACCACCAGCCGCCGTCGTCGCGGACCAGGCTCACCACCTGAACCACGTCGGGACGCTCGACGTGCAGGTCGACCTGCTCCGCCGTCGGCCCCCATACTGCGATGTCGGCGATGGTTGCGGGAATCAGCGGATGCTCGGATGCGGAACTCACGACCCTCACGCTATGCGCACCAGGCGGTGGCCGCACGACGGGACGAGAACCGCCCGCCCGCGCGCGACGAACGCATATGTGTGTCGCCGGTTCGCGTGAGGGTGGTTTATGTCCGCTGGTTCAGGTGCGTTCCAGGATTGCGACGGGGGATTGGGCGCGCAGTTCGGATAGGGGTGCCGGGCCGGTGAACGTGCTGCCGGTGGCGGCGTCTTTCCAAGTGCCTTCCGGCAGTTGCACTGTGGTGTCCGACGGGTCGAGGCGATGAGTGCAGCGGCCCGTCACCACCACCACGTCCGGTTCGTCTCCGGAGCCGCGGGCAAAGGCGATCACATGGTTGGCGGCAGGGCCGTCGGCGGTCAGTGGCAGGTAGTTGCCGCCGGGACCGAACGCCGCCGGATGCCGGCCGCGCACCGATAAGGCGAGTCGCAGCAGCTCGGTCTTACGGTCCGGTGGTCGGGTGTAGTCCACGGGACGCCGATTGTCGGGGTCGACCAGCGAGTCGTCCCACCACTGCGTGCCCTGGTAGATATCCGGAACACCGGGACCCAAGACAGCTATCGCTTTGCGTGCCAATGATTCCTGAATCCAACCGGGGGCGATGAGGCCGACGAACGCACTGATCGAGGCTGCGACCTGCCCGGTGGTGACGGTGTTGATCCAGATGCCCAGACCGGTTTCGAAACCGTCGTCGACGGCCGTCCACGATGTCCCGATGCCGCCTTCGCGCGCGGCTTTGCGTGCGTAGTCCCGTAGCCTGCGGCGCAGCGCGGTATCGAGAACCGCTACCGGTACCCCCGCATCGTCGACCGGCCACACCCCGATGATGTTCTGCAACAAGAAGTATCCGGTCAGTGGCTCCGGCGGCGGGGCGTCACGCCACACTGTGCGCACCAGGATGCTCCAGCGACCGGGGACCTGCGCGATCATGGCGATCCGGGCGCGTACATCCTCGCTGCGCTTGGTGTCGTGGGTCGACGTCGCGGTCAGCGCCGCCGGCCAGTCGCGGGCCCGGGCGATATTGATACCGTGAAACTCGTTGGCGGACATCGAAGGATTGGCAGGATCGCCGCCCACCTCCTGCGCCGACAGTAGTCGAGCCGTCCGGTAGAAGATACTGTCCTCAACGCTTTTCGCGGTCACTGCACCGCACGTCTGGGCCAGCCGCGACGACACCCGGCCCGGTTGTGCGGTCAGGTCGGCGATGGTCGCAAGCGCACCGCTCAGATGCGGGTGGTCGGCCGCGACGCGGTCGGCGGCATACAGGAGGCGGGTCCGTAGCGACGGGTAGTCGGCCCGGTACACACCGAGCTCGGCTATCAGATGGGCTGTGGCGTCGGCGATCTCGCTGTCGGGGAGGCGCCGCTCGTCGGGTGGTGATGAGGCGATCGCCCGGATCAGCCGCCGATGCTCGGTGGGGAACATCTCCGTGACGGTGAGCAGTTTGCGGGAGTGTTCGGCTTCGGTGATCCACGCGGCGTCACCGGGATTCCCTACGACCCTGTCGTGGATCTCGGCGAGCTCGACGACGCCCGCCGACGGTACGAACACCGAATCGATGGTGCGCAACTGTTCGTAACCGGTGGTTCCGTCCACCGGCAGTGTCGGCTCCAGCGGTTCGTCCACCGCCAGCACCTTCTCGATGTAGATCAGCCGTTCATCGCCGAGAAGCTCGCGCAGATCCCGCAGATAGCCCTGCGGATCCCACAGCCCGTCCGGATGATCCACGCGCACACCGTCGATGAGGTCGGCCATCAGCAGCGCGGCGATCCATTCGTGGGTGGCGGCGAAGACCCGCGGCTCCTCCTGCCGCAGGCCGGCCAGCTCGTTGACGGTGAAGAACCTTCGGTAGCCGACGAGCCCGGAGTTCCACGGCACCAGCCGATAATGCTGACGTTCATGCACCTGCGAAGGTGTGCCGTCGCCGGTGCCCTCAGCCACCGGGAACGCGTGGTCGAAATACCGCAGCACCGTGCCATCGGGATCGAGCGTGAAATCGGACGGATCTGCGTCGGCACCGAGCACCGGCAACGCGATCTTGCCGTCGGCGCCGTTGTCGACGGAGAAATCGACGTCGAAGAAGTCGGCGAACTCCGACGCCGCGCCCTTGGCCAGGAGATCGGCGAACCATGGGTTGGCCATCGCGTCGGCCACACCGGTGTGATTGGGCACGATGTCGATGATGATGCCGAGGCCGAATTGAGTTGCGGCGCCGCGTAGCCGGGTCAGCCCGTCGAGACCACCAAGGATCTCCGCGACCTGCGGCGGCGGCACCCAATCGTAGCCGTGCGTCGATCCGGGCATCGCGGTACCGATCGGGGACAGATAAAGGTGGGAAACCCCGAGCCCCGCGATATGCGGGAGCACCCCGATCACCTCGTCGAATCCGAAATCTGGAGTCAACTGGATCCGGTAGGTGGCCACCGGCGACCGCGAGACCATCAGGCCGTCTTCCGCAGGACCAGAACAGACCTGCCGCGAACCGGCAGCGGTTCCTCCGCGCATCCCACCGCCGACGTGTCGCCGGTGGCATGCGCGGAGTCGAGCACCCCTTCCCAATTCAGCCCGTACCGCGACGACGGCAGATGGAAGTCGATCGTGTCGTGGTGGGCGTTGAAACAGATGAAGAAGCTGTCGTCGGTGATCTTGTTGCCGCGTGTGTCGGTTTCACCGATCCCGTCACCGTTGAGGAACACCGCGAGGGATTTGCCGAAGCCGCTGTGCCAGTCGTCGGTGGTCATCTCCTGCCCGGCCGGGGTCAGCCACGCGATGTCGAGTGTCTGGTCACCCCACCGGATCGGAACGCCGGCGAAGAACCGGCGTCTGCGCAGCACCG
>NZ_JAGQTN010000061.1 GCF_020438995.1 Gordonia sp. (in: high G+C Gram-positive bacteria) | reverse complement strand
GTGACCGGGGCGAGCGCAGCGACGGGGAATGTGACCGGGGCGAGCGCAGCGACGGGGAATGTGACCGGGGCGAGCGCAGCGACGGGGAATGTGACCGGGGCGAGCGCAGCGACGGGGAATGTGACCGCACGATGACTCCGAAACCTTCGCGTTTGAGCAGGTTGCTGGCGATCGTGCCGTACTTCCAGGCGCGCGACGGTATCCAGATCTCGCAGGCGATGGCCGATCTGGGCGTCACCGAGCGTGAGTTGTACGCGGACCTGAATCTGTTGTTCGTGTGCGGTCTGCCCGGAGGGTACGGCGGCGACCTGATCGAGCTGAATTTCCCGTTCTACGACGACCCGAAGGATCTGGTAGAGGTCGAGTTCCGGCAGGGCACCGTGCGCGTCGGCTTCTCGGCGGGAATGGACAGACCGCTGCGCCTGACCCGCGCAGAGGCCACACCGTTGCTGGTGGCGTTACGGCAGTTGGTGAAGACGCCGGGACTGGTGGATTCGGCGGCGGTCGATCGGGCGATCGCGAAGATCGAGAACGCGGTGGGTGCCCGGGTGACAGGAGTGGCCGCCGCCGTCGACACCGCTCGGCCCGATGACGCGGACTCGACATACGCGACGATCAAGTCCGCAGTGCGCGATCAGCGCGCGCTGAGGCTGAAGTACTACACCGCGACGAGTGACACCACCAGTACCCGGACCGTCGACCCGATCGCGGTCAAGGTCGTCGACAACGCCATGTACCTGGAGGCGTGGTGCCGCGAAGCCGAGGACCGCAGACTGTTCCGGTTCGACAGGGTCGATGAGGCCGAGGCGCTCGATGAACCGTCCCGTCCGCGTGCCGATCCCGAGTCGGCGGCGGTATCCCCGGTCCTGAGCCAGAATCCCGATCTGCCGGTGGCAGTGATCGAGATCGACCACGAGGCGCTGTGGATTCTCGACTACTCGTCGGCCGAACCCATCGACGACGTTCTCGCCGCCGATACGAAGGATCGGCCGGTCCGTGCGCGGCTCGTGTTCGGTTCCGTCAACTGGCTGACCCGTTTCCTGCTCGGGTTCGGTGGCGACGTCCGCCTGGTCCGGATCGAGTCGCCGGTGGCCGGCCCACCCCCTCCGGCCACGGCCGACGCGGTCACCGCGGCGATGGCGGATCTGGCCGCCGCTGCTCGCGCGAGATACGCGTAACCGGTGTTCGGGTAGCATGGCCGGGTAACTACCTGGGAGGTTGGGCGTCATGGGCGCTATGTCGTGGTGGCACTGGGCGATCGTCGCGATCGTGGTCATTGTTCTCTTCGGTTCCAAGAAGCTGCCCGAGGCGGCACGCGGACTCGGGCAGTCGTTGCGCATCTTCAAGAGCGAGATGTCCGAGATGCAGAACGACGGCAAAAAGGCAGTGCCGGAGGCGACGCGCGAACTCCCGGCCAAACCGGCCGATCCAAGCTCCGCGCCGACGGTGGATGACGTCAAAAAGTCCGCCTGACCGGCTCGGGTAGCCGGTGCGTATTCCCTTCGACCCGAAGAAGCGCAAACGTAAGGTCAATCCCGACGGCACAATGTCGTTGGTCGAGCACCTGTATGAGTTGCGGTCCCGGGTGATCATCTCGTTGGTCGCGATCGTCGTCACGACCATCATCGGTTTCATCTGGTACAGCACGTCGTTCTTGGGGCTGGAGTCTCTCGGTGAGCTGCTGCGCGGACCGTACTGCGACCTGCCGCCGGAGACGCGGGCGGCGCTGTCGGCGGACGGGGAGTGCCGGCTGTTGGCCACGGGCCCGTTCGACCAGTTCATGTTGCGCCTTCAGGTGGGTTTGACCGCCGGTGTGGTCCTGGCATGCCCGATCTGGCTGTATCAGGTGTGGCAGTTCATCACCCCGGCGCTGATGAAGAATGAGCGACGCTACGCAATGTCGTTCGTGTCGTGTGCCGCGGTGCTGTTCGTGGCCGGCGCGGTCCTCGCATATCTGGTGGTGGCCAAGGCGTTCCACTTCCTGCTCACGGTGGGCAGCGATGTACAGATCACTGCCCTGGCCGGCGACCAGTATTTCAACTTCATCCTGCGATTGCTGATCGTATTCGGGGTGAGTTTCGAGTTGCCGCTGCTGATCGTCGCGCTGAACCTGATCGGGGTACTGAGCTATGCGCGCCTCAAGTCGTGGCGGCGTGGACTGATCCTGGTGATGTTCGTGTTCGCCGCGATCGTCACCCCGGGCTCGGATCCGTTCACGATGCTTGCACTCGCACTGGCGCTGACTGTGTTGCAGGAGGTCGCGATCCAGGTAGCACGGGTCTCCGACCGGCGTAAGGCGAGGAAGTCAGCACGCACCGAACAGCTCGCCGACAACGAGGCCAGTACGCTACCCGAGCCGACATCAGCGCCGCACGCGTCGGCGGTCACACCGGCGAAGGCATTCGATGACATTCTATGAGGGTGCAGGGGCGAGCGAAGCGACGGGAAATGAATCCGGACAACGACGAACGCTCCGCTGACCACACGGGCGGTGGTCTCCATCCTGGGGACGGGCACCGCCCCGCCGACCGACTTGGTCCGCAGCTCGCCACGTTCACTGCGGGCCTGAGTTTCGCTCTCGACCCGTTCCAATCTCGTGCATGTGTCGCATTGGAGGCCGGACACGGTGTTCTGGTGTGCGCCCCGACGGGTGCGGGCAAGACGATCGTCGGGGAGTTCGCGGTGCACCTGGCGCTGGCGGCCGGCACAAAATGCTTTTACACCACACCGATCAAGGCGCTGAGCAATCAGAAGTATGCCGACCTGGTCGCCGTGCACGGTGCTGCTTCGGTGGGCCTGCTGACCGGTGATGTCGCGATCAATCCGGGCGCGCCGGTGGTGGTGATGACCACCGAGGTTGTCCGCAACATGATCTACGCGGGTTCGTCGGCGCTGGCCGGTCTGTCGTATGTGGTGATGGACGAGGTGCATTTCCTGGCCGACCGGTTCCGTGGTGCGGTGTGGGAAGAGGTGATCCTGCACCTGGATCCCGCGGTACGCGTGGTGAGTCTGTCGGCCACCGTATCGAACGCCGAGGAGTTCGGCGATTGGATCAAGACCGTGCGCGGCGACACCACCGTCATCGTCGACGAGCACCGTCCGGTGCCGCTGTCCCAGCATGTGCTGGTCGGCAAC
This sequence comes from Gordonia sp. (in: high G+C Gram-positive bacteria), assembly GCF_020438995.1. Lineage (GTDB taxonomy): Bacteria > Actinomycetota > Actinomycetes > Mycobacteriales > Mycobacteriaceae > Gordonia. The sequence goes on along the minus strand of NZ_JAGQTN010000061.1, from coordinate 84,403 downwards.
CGCATGTTCGACCTGTACGAAAGGTCGGCCCATGGTGTGGCGAAGAGGAGTGCGCGGGAGGTCAATGCCGATCTCAAGCGCTACATCAGGCACAAGATGCTCACCGCCGACGACCGGTTCTCCGACTCGCGCGGCCGCGGCCGGGGCAGAGGACACCGCGGTGGCGCACCACGCGCATCGCGGCCCGATGTCGTGGCGAGCCTGGACCGCGACGGGCTGTTGCCCGCGATCATGTTCATCTTCTCCCGCAAGGGCTGCGACGGGGCACTGGCTCAGTGTCAGCGGTCACGGTTGTCGCTGCTCGAACCGCACGAGGCGGCCAGGGTCGATGAGATCGTCGACAGGCACGTGACCGACATCGCGCCCGCGGATGCCGAAGTCCTGGGTGTGGAGCAGTGGCGGGCCGGCCTGCGGCGTGGTTTCGCCGCCCACCACGCGGGGCTGCTGCCCACGTTCCGGCACGCGGTGGAGGAACTGTTCGTCAACGGTCTGGTGAAGGTGGTGTTCGCTACCGAGACTCTCGCTCTCGGTATCAACATGCCCGCTCGTTCGGTGGTGCTCGAACGGCTCGTCAAGTACAACGGTGAGGCACACGTCGATCTGACTCCCGGTGAGTTCACCCAGCTCACCGGCCGGGCAGGACGCCGTGGCATCGACACCGAGGGGCACGCGATCGTGCTCTGGACGCCCGAGGTGGTACCGGAACAGCTCGCCGGCCTGGCCGGGGCACGCACCTTCCCGTTGCGCAGTTCGTTCGCACCCGAATACAACATGGCGGTCAATCTGCTGGGCCGGATGGGGCTGAGCGGGGCCCAGGAGCTCCTGCATCGCTCGTTCGCCCAGTTCCAGGCGGACAGGTCGGTGGTCGGTCAGGCCCGCAAGCTCGACGACGCGCGGTTGCGGCTGCGCAAGACCGACGCGCAATTGTCGCAGCTGGCCGCCGAACGCGGCGTCGATCAGGACGGCACCGAGTCGGCGAGTGGTTTTCTCTCTTATATCGATCTGCGCGAGGATATTCGCCGCCGCGAGCGGGATCTGAAGTTTCATCGCCGGGTGGAGAACACACAGTCGATCGTCGACGATCTGGGTGCCCTGAAGAAGGGTCACGTGATCGGTCTGCAGAGCCGCCGCCATCGTGGTCTGGCCGTGGTCCTGGAGCCGGCCGCCCACACCTCTGATCCGAAACCTCTTGTGCTGGTGGAGGATGCATGGTGCGGCAGGATCGACGCACGTGACTTCGTCAACCCACCACAGGTACTGGGCAACATGCGTCTGCCCCGGCACCCCGACCGCGGTACCGGACGTGGCCGGCGTGATCTGGCGTCGGCGCTGCGGGCAACCGGCATCGAGATGCCGCGTGGACGCGGCAACAAACGCGCACCGGCCGCCGACGACGCCGAACTCAAACGATTGCGGACGGCGTTGCGGGCGCATCCCGCACATCGTCTCGATCCCGGGGATCAGCTGTTCCGGCTGGCCGAGCAGCGTAATCGGTTGCTACGTGAGATCGTCAGCGCTGAACGCGAGATCACCTCTCGCACATCCACTTTAGGTGTCACATTCGGCCGGATTGTGGACGTGCTGGCCGAACTCGGATACGTCAGGCGCACTGGCGACACCGTCGAGGTGGAGGATGCCGGGCGACTGTTGAGCCGGATCTACAGCGAAAGCGATCTGCTGGTCACCGAGTGCATCCGCGCCGGTGTGTGGGAGGGGCTCTCGCACAGTGATCTCGCCGCGGTCGTATCGGCGATGGCATACGAATCGCGACGCGATGGCACCTCGGACGTCGATTCGGTGCCGGGTAATCCGCGACTGCGGGAGGCGCTGACCGAGACCGTGCAGGTGTGGCAGCGACTGAACGAAACCGAACGGCGCCACCGTGTTCCGGCGACACGCGAACCCGATACGGGGTTCTCGGTGGCGGTATCGCTGTGGTCGTCGGGCAGATCGCTGACCGATTCGCTGGCTGCCGCGGGATTGGCCGGTCAATTGCTGTCGCCTGGTGATTTCGTACGATGGAATCGTCAGGTGATCGATCTGCTGGAGCAGATCCGGATAGGCGTGGGCCCCGACGCTCCGCTGGCGACGGCGGCAGCACGCGCGGTCGGGTCGATCCGCCGGGGTGTGGTCGCCGCCGAACTGGGCTGATCAGGTTCCCGGTTGGACCGCCGAACACCGTCGGCGCTGCCGGGTGTGTCGCTGCGGTAACGTGCAGGGCAGCATTGCGCCCCGGAACAGGGTCGGCGCAGCACAGAGCCGGTACGCCGACGCGTGCCACCTTGGCAAACCGAAGTACCCGGTCGTGACGATCGGGGAGAAGGCGGGGAAACTGATGACCGATCCCAACTGGCCGAACACATCACCGGGATCGGGATTGCCCGGTGCTGACGGCGATGCGACCACGGTGGGCAACACGGCGCCTTTCGGAGATCCGGGCGCCGGTGTTCCAGGCCAGGTCCCGCCATACGGGACACCGCCGGCGGGCTCACCGTACGGTCCGCCCGGCTACGTGGCACCCGCTTATGGAGCCCCGGCAACCGGTCCTGACGATTTTGGTGCCGGCAATCCTTACGCTCCGCCTGCGGCAGGTCAATACGGTCAGCAGCCGCAGGCCCCGGTGAGTCCTCCCGGCTTCGGCGATCCCGGCCAGTTCGGCCAGACCGCGTACGGCCGGCCCGCCCAGCCCTACGCCGCACCGGGCCAGCAGTTCAGTCAGCCTGCGCCCGATTACGGCCCGCAGTCGGCTCCATTCGGTCAGCAACCAGATCAGTACGGTCAGTACAGCCAGCAGCCCGGTCAGTTCGGTCAGCAGCCACTGCCGGGGACTCCGCAGTATGGGGCAGATCCGTTCAATGCAATGCAGCAGCAGACGGGTTCGTCATCGAAGCTGCCCAAAATTCTGGGACTGGTCGGTGGCGCGATCCTGGCAATCGCCGCGATCGTGTTGGTGACCGGCCTGTGGCTTCCCGGCTGGTTCCCGAAGACGTTCTCGCAGAGCGCCGTCGAGGACGGTGTGAAGAAGGTGCTGAGCACCGACTACAGCATCGACAACGTCGAGAAGGTGTCGTGCCCTCCGGGTCAGTCGGTGTCCTCGGGCAAGAAGTTCAGCTGTGATGTCACGGTCGGCGGCCAGGCGCAGCAGGTGACCATCACCATCATCGACAACGACGGCAAGTACGAGGTGGCGCGCCCGGGCTGATGGCCGTGGGCAGGTTTCTGTAGTTCAGGATCCGGGCCAGCCGAGCGCCTTCGAGAGCCGACCCAGTGAAGCGCCGATCCCGAGTTCCTCACCGAGTTCGGCGAGCCTGTCGGGGTCGGCGGGTGTGTGCGGCAGTATGTCCGAATCGCTTGAGTCGATGGTGTCGGCGTCGGTGCGCACGGCCACCACCACGCGGGCTGCGGCGAGATAGTCGGTCGCCGCGGCGAGCGCGTTGCGGCTGCGGGTGGGCACCGACGAATCACCTTCCAGCGCAGCCTTTTCCAGAGCATCCAGGTTGCCGAACGCGGTGATCAGCTTGGCGGCGGTCTTCTCGCCGATGCCCGTCACCCCCGGCAGGCCGTCGGACGGGTCGCCGCGCAGCATCGACATCTCGGCGTACGCGACGCCCGCCCGATCCACTGGCACCCCGTACTTCTCGGCCACCTCTGCAGGTCCCATCATTTCGGCCTTGGCCAGCCCTCGGCCCACGTACAGCACGCGCACAGGCACCGGATCGTCGGCCACCACCTGCAACAGGTCCCGGTCGCCGCTGACCACCACCACCGGATCGTCGGCCTCGGCGAAGGCGAGCGTCCCGATCACGTCGTCGGCCTCACAGCCCTCGGCGCCGGATGTGGCGATCCCCGCCGCGGCGAGGACGTCTAGGATCATCGTGACCTGCGGGGTGAGCGTGTCGGGCACATCCTCGATGTCGCCGCCGGACTCGGTGCCGGCCGGTTCAGCCACCCGATGCGCCTTGTATGACGGGATCAGATCGGTCCGGAACTTCGGCCGCCAATCGAGATCCAGGCACACCACCAGCCGGCTCGGCTGCTCCCGCGTAACCAGCGACGCGATCGTGTCGATGAACCCGCGCACCGCATTCACCGGCCGCCCGTCGGGCGCTGTCATCTTCTCCGGCAGGGCATAGAACGAACGGAACCACAGGCTCGCGCCGTCGAGAAGCATCACTGATCCGGTCACCCCGCCAGTCTGTCACGTCTCACTTCGATCGAGATATGACGGAGTACGTCCCGCGTCTCGTATCCCGCCGGATGTGTCCGGCGAATAGCCCTCCCCGACACGGGCACGGCTAACCTGTGACACATGCAGCGCTTCTCCTCGGATGTGTACCGCGAACGCTTGGCCCGCGCAGCGGTCCTGACCGGCGATGCCGGTCTCGACGGGATCGTCGTGTCGACGGGCCCGGATCTGCGGTATCTCACCGGGTCGCGCGCGAACACCTTTGAGCGGTTGACGGCGCTGGTCATTCCGGCGGCGGGGAGTCCGCGGTTGGTGGTGGCACGGCTGGAGTTGGCGTCGCTGGCGGAGTCGGCGGTCGGTGAACTCGATATCGAGGTGGCCGATTGGGTGGATGGGCAAGACCCCTATGCGCTGGCGCTGGCGGCGTTGCCGGTCGACCCGGTGATCGCGGTGTCGGATGCGATGCCCGCGCTGCATGTGATTCCGCTGGCCGAACGTACCGGAGGCACGCCGGCGTTGGCGACAGCGGTGCTGCGGGAGTTGCGGATGATCAAGGACCCGGCCGAGATCGACGCGCTGCGGGCGGCGGGGGCGGCGATCGACCGGGTGCATGCGCGGATGGGGGAATGGCTCACACCGGGCCGCACCGAACGTGAAGTGGCCGACGACATCCGGGAGGCGATCGTCGCCGAAGGACACACCGGGGCCGAGTTCATCATCGTCGGTTCAGGTCCGAACGGGGCCGACCCGCATCACGAGTTCTCCGACCGGGTGATCGAACGCGAGGACATCGTCGTCATCGACATCGGGGGTCCGGTGGAGCCCGGCTACAACTCGGACTCGACGCGCACGTACTGCTTCACCGAACCACCGGCTGACATCGCCGATGCCTACGCGGTCCTCGAACGCGCTCAACGGGCTGCGGTCGAGGCGGCCCGACCAGGGGTCAGTGCCGAAAGCGTCGACGCGGTGGCCCGCGACATCCTCGTCGAACATGGGCTGGGGGAGCAGTTCATCCACCGCACTGGGCACGGCATCGGGTTGTCGGTGCATGAGGAGCCGTACATCGTCGGCGGCAACGACATCACTCTGCGGCCCGGGATGGCATTCAGCATCGAGCCGGGTGTGTACTTCTCCGGCCGCTGGGGCGCGCGGATCGAGGACATCGTCATCGTCACCGACGACGGGTGCGAAGCGGTCAATGCCCGCCCGCACCACCTCGTGAACCTGTCAGCCGAGTAGGCTCGCCTCCCGAGGAGAATCCCGACCCGATACTGGCGAAGCGCGGCAGATAAGTCATCGCGGTTCCCACGTACGCGACTTACACTGACACTATGGCTGAGCACAATCGGATCATCGCGGACCACCAGATCATGGGTGGTGTTCCGTGTATTCGCGGCACGCGGATCCCCGCTGCGACTGTGGTCGGCCTGATCGCACAGGGCGCGCCAATCGACGACGTGATCACCGACTTCCCTCAGCTTACCGTTGATGACGTTCGCGCTGCGCTGGCATTTGCCGCTTCCGCCATTTCCGAGCGTCAGCTTCCCCTCCGCGTCCCAGCGTGAGGTTCCTCCTCGACGAATGTCTGAGCGACCGTCTCGCCGCACTTCTCAGCGAGGACGGCCACGACGTTGTGCATGTACGCGACCTGGGACTCCTCGGACATGTCGACGACGAGGTGCTTGAAACCGCACGCCACTCGGGCAGGACCTTGGTTTCGGCCGATACGGATTTCGGAGAGTTGCTGGCGCGGTCAGGTGCAGCACTACCCAGCCTTATCCTCTTTCGGCAAACCGATCGCCGCGCGCAGCACCAGGCCGGCACACTGATCGCCCACCTGGCAGATATCGCAGCCGATATCGACGTGGGCGCGATCGTCGTCTTCACTGACGACCGGGTCCGGATTCGGCGTTTGCCTGTACGTTGATCGGCCCGGGCTATCACGGCACCGCTGCCCTGTTTTGCCCTGCGACCAGGTGTGGCGTTCAGTATCGAACCGGGCGCGTACTTTCGGGCTGCTGAGGTGCCCGCATCGAGGACATCGTGGTGATCACCGAGGACGGATGCGAGGCGGTCAACAACCGTCCCCATCACCTGGTGAACCTGTCAGCCGAATAGGCTTGCCGACCCCATGGCCCGGGTCACGGTGATCTCGATGACCACCCGGCGCGGATTCTCCTTTGGCTGCCGGTAGCGGCGGGCGTACCGGTCCTCGGCGTCGGCGACCCGCAGCCGTTCCCGGCTCACCACCGCAGACCCCTCCAGGGTGAGCCAGCGCGGGCCGTCGACATGGGTGACGGCGGCGTAACCGCCGCGTTCGACGTTGCGCACCTTCTGGCTGCCGTCGACGGTGATGACGCGCGCGATCCGGGTGTCCCGGTCGTAGGTGAAACCGACCGCGACCACGTGCGGAGTGCCGGTGGGCCGGGTGGTGGCGAGGGTCGCGAGGTGGCGTTCGGTGAGGAACTCGAGGGCGGCGTCGTTGAGTGCTTCCGGGGTTCGGGCCATGCGCCACAGCCTAGGGGAGCGACTGAGGCGATCGGGCGCGAGGAGGGCGGGGTGGAATACTGGTCGGCATGGCTGACAGTCCCGGTTCGGTGGTGGTGTTCGGCGGGCGCAGTGAGATCGGTGTGGCCGTGGCCGAACGGCTCGCCGCCGGCCGCACCGTCGTGCTGGCCGCGCGCCGCCCCGACGACCTGGCCGACCAGCGCGCACGACTGGAAGCCGCCGGCGCCGCGCAGGTGGTGACCGTCGCCTTCGACGCGAACGACACCGGCTCGCACACCGAACTGGTCAGTCAACTGGTCGCCGATCACGGACCGATCCCGGTCGCGGTGGTGGCGTTCGGGATCCTCGGCGACCAGCAGCGTGCCGAAACCGATGTCGCACACGCCCTGCAGATCGCACACACCGACTATGTGGCGCAGATCAGTGTGCTCACCCCGCTCGCCACGGCGCTGCGGGCGCAGGGGTCGGGCACCATCATCGTGTTCTCGTCCGTCGCCGGTATCCGGGTGCGGCGGGCGAACTATGTGTACGGCTCCACCAAGGCCGGCCTCGACGGCTTCGCCAGTGGCCTCGCAGATGCGTTGCACGGCAGCGGTGTTCGGCTCTTGCTGACCAGGCCGGGGTTTGTGATCGGGGCGATGACCAAGGATCTGATGGCCGCGGGCACCACACCAGCGCCGCTGTCGGTCACGGCCGATACCGTCGCCGACGCGGTGGTTCGGGCGTACCGGCGCGGGAAGGGCGAGGTGTGGATTCCGTGGGCGCTTCGGCCGATGTTCTTCGGTATGCGTCTGCTGCCACGCGCCATCTGGCGGAGACTGCCCAGGTGACGGCAACACGATTCGTCGTCGTAGGCATCGGGGAGGACGGGTGGGCGGGTCTGAGCGGCGCGGCCCGTGACACCCTGGCGCACGCCGATGCCGTCTACGGTTCGCCCCGGCAGCTGACACTGATCAGCGCTGACGTCGACGGTGCCCGTCTACGCCCGTGGAGATCGCCGATGTCCGGGCACCTGGCCGAGGTTCTCGACGCTCCGCCGTCGCCGGTGGTGCACGTGTTGGCCAGCGGCGATCCGATGTTCCACGGCGTGGGAGCGTCGATCGTGCGGAAGGTCGGCGCCGAACGGGTCACCGTGCTGCCGCATGTGTCGAGCGCGTCACTGGCGTGTGCGCGGCTCGGCTGGGACCTGGCCGGCACCAGCATCGTCAGCGCCGTCACCGCGCCGCCGGAAGCGATCGCGGCGCACCTGTCCGGCGGTCGCCGGATCCTGATCCTCAGCCGCGACGAGCACACACCGTCACAGGTATTGACCATATTGCGGGACAACGGATTCGGTGACTCGCAGGTGAGGATCCTGGAACGCCTCGGCGGATCCGCCGAACGAATCGTCGGCGCCGACTGCGACATCACCGACGTGAATCCGCTCAATATTGTTGCCGTCGACTGCCGCGGACCACGCCGGCCGGCCACCCCTGGCCTGCCCGACGACGAGTACGAGAACGACGGCCAGCTCACCAAGGAACCGGTGCGCGCGCTGACCGTGTGCGCGTTGCGTCCCGGCGGCACCCAATTGCTGTGGGATGTGGGCGGCGGGTCCGGCAGCGTCGCCATCGAATGGCTGCGAGCCGATGCCGACGGCCGCGCGGTCGCCTTCGAAGCCCATCCGGTGCGGGCAGAACGCCTGGCCCGTAACGCCGTCCGGCACGGAGTCGCCCACCGCTTGCGGGTCGCGGGGAAGGCCCCGGAGGCCTTCGCCGGGCACGGCACACCCGACGCCGTGTTCATCGGCGGCGGTTTGTCCGAGCAGGTCCTCGAACAGTGCTGGGACGCACTGACTCCGGGTGGACGACTGGTGGCCAACGGTGTGGCCATCGAATCACAGAACCTGCTCACGGGGGCTGCGGCGCAACACGGGGGCACGCTGCGCCGCTTCAGCATCGAAACGGCCGCGCCGCTGGGGTCGCTGACCACGTGGCGGCCCGCACTCCCGATCGTGCAGTGGGCAGCGGACAAGAGTCAGGAGCAGCAGCGGTGACCGTCTACTTCATCGGCGCCGGCCCCGGCGCCGCCGACCTGATCACCGTGCGCGGTGCCCGGGTCCTCGGCAATTGCCGCACGTGCGTCTACGCGGGTTCCCTTGTGCCGCAAGAGATGCTGGAGCTGTGCCCGGACGGCGCGAACCTCGTCGACACCGCGCGCATGCCGCTCGATGCGATCATCGATGTCATCACGACCGCCGACGCCGCCCGTCACGACGTCGCCCGGCTGCACTCGGGCGATCTGTCCCTGTACTCGGCGATGACGGAACAGCAACGCCTACTATCCGAACGGGGCGTCGTCACCGAGATCGTGCCCGGCGTACCGGCATTCGCGGCGGCGGCCGCCGCCCTCGGCTCCGAGCTGACCGTGCCGGGGGTGGGACAAAGCCTGCTCATCACCCGGGTGTCGACGCTGTCCACCGACATGCCGCCGGGCGAGACGCTGCCCGAACTCGCCGCAGCCGGCGTCACCCTCGCTCTGCATCTGGCGGCGCATCGTGCACAGGAGATCGTCGGCGCCCTCGCCCCTCACTACGGTGCCGACTGCCCGACGGCCACGGTCGCATTCGCGAGCCGCGCCGACGAACAGGTGGTTCGGTGCCCACTCGCCGCGCTACCCGATGCGCTCGCGGCTGCGTCCATCACCAAGACGGCCGTCATCTTCGTCGGGCGTGTCCTGGAACCGCAAGGGGTACACACGATTACCGACAGTTATCTGTATTCGGCCGCCCGTATGTCCAAGCTTCGGAACCACCCGTGAACGCGATCCTGATTCTGGGCGGTACCGGAGAGGGCCGCGAACTGGCAGGCCTCCTGCACGATGCCGGGATCGAGGTAATCACCTCACTGGCGGGTCGTGTCGCACAACCCCGGCTGCCGGTAGGGGAGGTTCGTATCGGCGGATTCGGCCAGTACGCCTCCGGCGACGGGGTGACGGGTCTGACGAACTGGTTGCGTGACAACAACATCCAGGCCGTGGTGGACGCAACCCACCCGTTCGCCGCCACCATCACCCACCATTCCGCCGAAGCAACCCGTCGCGCCGGAGTGCCACTGCTGCGCTTACGCCGGCCCGCGTGGGACCCCGCCGACTTCCCGGGCGGTGACCGCTGGCACCACGTCGCCTCGATCGAGGCAGCAGCCCAACTGGTTTCGCAACTCACCACAACCGGTGGCCGCGATCAGATACTGCTCACCACCGGCCGCCAAGACGCCTCGGCGTTCGCCGGCATCGACAGTGCGTCATTCCTGATCCGCGTCGTCGACGCCCCCACCGGACCGTTGCCGCCACGCCACGAGATCCTGCGCTCCCGCGGCCCCTACGACGCCGACTCCGAACGGCAGCTGCTCACCGACCACCACATCGACGTCCTCGTCACCAAGAACAGCGGCGGAGCGCTCACCCGAGCCAAACTCGACGTCGCAGGCCAACTCGACATCGACATCGTCGTCGTCGACCGACCCACCGAACCCCAGATGAAATTCGTCGTCGACACCGCCACGGACGCCTTCACCTGGTGCTTCAGGAATGTCGATTGACGTGCCAAGGTCAACGGTCGCCGAATCGTTTGGACCAGAAGGGTAGATTCCGCCACATCTCAAAGCTCTTGCGAAGCGTCGGCCAGCGCGAACTCGGTGGTCCAGATATGCCCGAAACAACCGCACAAGTCCAACGTGATCGTTTCGCTCCCGGAACTTTCGGGCTGCGGTCGAGTACTTGGTCTCCTGTGCCCGGACCATAGGTTTCAGAGTGGCAACGTCGCGCATATTGAACCCATGAGGATCTGCACACCATTCTGACTGTTCGGATGCGTTCATTATGTCCACCAGTTCGTCTCGGTCTGCGATGACAACTGCACGGTCCAGTGCAGCGATGACTGACCACATCGTCCTCACATCTGCTTTGGTGTCGCGTCGATGTCAGACCCCAGTGGTACTCATTTCCTGTCGAAAGGAGACCACAATGACCAACCCGACATCCGCGCGAGCCTTCACCTCACGAGATCTGCTTGCCGTCTACCTCGACCTGAAAGGACTCCAATCAGATCTGCGCACGTGGACGGAGAAGGGATTGGCAAGCAATCCGCCCCGTCTCATCCGGTTCCGTCGATTCCGTGCCCTACTCGCGGCGTTTGGCCTGCCGGAGGACCCTGAGATGTTTTCGTCGGGCTACTTTATCGATGCGGCCGACCCACTGTACGCTGCCTTAATTCCCGAACTGGTGGATATGAATGACAATTCCGTCGGAAAATTCAGCACCAGTCTCGTCGACGGATCGGTGCGTGCGACCTTCGCTCCGCTGCAACCCGAAGAGTTCAATGGACTTCCATCGCTCTTCCGCACACTGCTGGCCTACCGCAGGGAGGTCGAAAGGTGTTTACAGCACACCGATGGAATCCTGGAGGCACCGAAGATCGTCTGGCTCGGCCTGACACGAGTTCGGCACGTGAACAACGCAATCCGGGACGTACTCGAAGTGATTGATGAGCCTCTTGCTCGCCTCATCAGCCCGGAGGACCGGTCATTCACGCTCGAGCATCTTGTCGAGCACCACGGATACCCGACGGACGACCTTGACCAGATTGACTGGGAGTGGAGGTGAGTCCGGCGAGATCGACTCTCCGATTGCCGGCGCAGTTCCGCCCTGGAGCTGGTGATCGTCCTTTCGGTTGATGCCTCGTGGCGGAGCTCCACCCAGCCTGGTCATCGAATTCGTCACGATACGCAGTGACGAGATTGCGCCCCTGTTACTTTGAGCAGCGATGAGTTCGCCACAGTACCTGCCACCACAGCATCCGGTTCAGTATCAGCCCGCGCCGGGCGAACCGTTCGGGTCCGGGCCGGGTTCGGCACCGAAACCGTCTCGTACCGCGGGTGCGATCGGTGTGATCGTTGCGGTGGCGCTGGTGGTGGTCGTCGTGGCCGGTGCGGTGGCCTACCCGATGGTGACACGTGTGTCTGGTGAGCCGACGGCTGCCGCCCCGGCGAATGCGCGATCGGCGCCGTTGAAGGTGGAGGGTGTGCCGTCCGTGGCGACCGGCTACGGTCTTCGCGTCGCACCGCCCAGCGCCCACGACATAGACAACCGGGTGGTGGTGACGGTGTTCGAGGATCTGCAGTGCCCGGCGTGCAAACAGTTCGAGATCATGTTCGGTGACGCACTGACCACCCTGCGCGCCAACCCCGATGTGATCGTCGAGTATCGGATGATTTCGTTCCTCGACGGTGCGTCCACCAACAGGTACTCGTCGCGGGCCACCAATGCGTCGGCGTGTGTGGCAGAGGCGACTGCGACAGGTGGCGACTGGTCGACCTGGCTGCGCTATCACGCGATGCTGTACGACCAGCAGCCCGCCGAGGGCGGGGCGGGCCACGACGACGCCAAGCTTGCCTCCCTGGCACTCGACGCTGGATCGACCGACGTGCAAGGGTGCATCACCGCAAACACGTACGCCGACTGGGTGAGCGCCGGCACACGCGACGCACTCACCGATGTCCAGGCCACCCCAACCGTCCAGATCAACGGCCACGCCGTCGACCTCACCGCACCGTCGGACCTGCTCAGCGCCGTCGAGCAAGCGATCCGATAGCCGTCTCGCACGATTTTCTGGCAGATTGGCCGCCCGCTATTCCGCCGGAAATTTTCTGGGTTCGGAGTGTCTCAGGTGGCCGGGTGGCGGCGGGGGGTGAAGACCAGGTTGCCGGCGGGGCGGGATGCTGCTGTTGTTGCCGATGATCCGATGATGAGCAGGGTGCGCATGTCGACGACCGACGGATCCAGATCGCCTACGGTGGTGGTGTGTAAGGACTGCTCCGGACCGCCCACATCGCGTCCCAGTATGAGCACACGCTCGGGTGACACCGACTGGAGGAGTAGCTCTTTGAGGGCGGGTACCTGCCAGGATCGGCTCGCCGAGCCCGGGTTGTAGATCGCGATGACCAGGTCCGCGGCGATCGCGTGGCGGATGCGTTCGCAGATCACCTCCCACGGCTTGAGCCGGTCCGACAGGGAGATGACCGCGAAGTCATGGCCGAGCGGGGCACCGACCGCGGCCGCGACCGCTGTCGCGGCCGTGACGCCGGGCACCACCCGCACCGGCACGTCCTGCCAGGCTGGCTCGGAAGCAACCTCCGCGACCGCGGTGGCCATGGCGAATACCCCGGGATCGCCGGAGGACACCACCGCCACCCGCGCACCCCGATGGGCCAGGGCGAGAGCGAACTCGGCGCGTTCGGATTCGACGCGATTGTCGCTCGCGTGCACGCGTTGCCCCGGTCGCGGGGTGAGTCGCTTGAGGTAGGTCGTGTAGCCGACGAGGTCGGTGGCGGCGGCCAATTCGGCACGGACCTCCGGGGTGGTCCAGCTGTCGCGGCCAGGACCGAGACCGACGACGACGACCTCACCGGAACCACTCACACCCGCCGCGGACGGGTTGTTGCGTCCACCTGGCACTACGATCATCGAAAAGTACGGCACCTGAGCCGGATCCACGTCGGCCGCCGGTAGCACCCGCTGCGCCGACGTCGATGCCCGCTCGACATACCAGGCCTCGTCGAGCCGTCCCGCGGCCTCCAGTGCGGCCCGCACGGTGGTGAAGGTGCGGCCCAGTTTCATCACCGCGAACGCGTCGGCGCCGCGGAACCGTGCCGTCAGATCCTCCTGCGACAGAGTGCCGGGGACTACGGTCAGCGTTTCGTCACCCTCGACCAGCGGGATCGTCATCGCCGCCGACGACGCGCTCACCGAGGTCACGCCGGGCACGATCTCGGCGTCGAACTCGCCGACCAGACGTTTGTGCATGTGCATGTAGGAACTGAAGAACAGGGGATCGCCCTCGGCCAACAGCACCACGTCACGCCCGGCGCGCAGGTGTTCGGCCAGCCGCGCGGCCGACTCGGTGTAGAAGTCGGCGAGCGCCCCGGTGTAGCCGCGCGGATGGTCGGTGGTCTCGGTGGTCACCGGATACATCAACCGCTCTTCGATCTGCCCGTCCCGAAGATAAGGCGACGCCACCGACCGGGCGATGCTGTTGCCGTGGCGCGCACAGTGATACGCGATCACCGGCGCCTCGCCGATCAGCCGCGCCGCTTTGATGGTGACCAGTTCGCTGTCCCCGGGGCCCAGTCCGACGCCCCACAGTTTGCCGTTCGCGGTCATCGCTCATACCTCCGATGTGGAGGCCAGGGCGTTGAGCGCGGAGGCGACGATCGCCGAACCACCACGCCGTCCACGCACAGTGAGGAACTCCAGATCAGTGCGGGCGGCGAGAGCCTCACACGATTCGGCCGCACCGACGAACCCGACCGGGGCGCCGACGATCGCGGCAGGCTTGTCGGCTCCGGCGTCGATCAGGTCCAGTAAAGCGAACAGGGCGGTGGGTGCGTTGCCGATCGCCACCACCGATCCGGCCAGCAGTGGTTTCCAATACTCCAGCGCCGCAGCAGTTCTGGTGGTATTCAGGCGTTGAGCCAGTTCCGCCAGACCGGGCTCACCAAGAAAGCATAAGACGTCGTTGTCCACGGGCAGCCGTCGCCGGGTGACACCGGAGGCGACCATGTTCGCATCGCACAGAATCGGGGCACCGGCTTCCAGTGCGGCCCGCGCCGCCGCGACGACACCCGGGGTGGCCACCACGTCGTCGGCCAGATCGACCTGGCCGCAGCCGTGGATCATCCGCACCACCACGTTCGCGACATCGGGAGGAAAAGCCGACAGGTTGGCCTCGGAGCGGATGATGGCGAAGGACTGACGGTAGATGGCGGCACCGTCGCGCAGGTAGTCACTCATGGTGCCCCTCAGCGTAAATGCGCGTGCGTTCACCCGTGGGCGTGGGTGCGCCGATACCCGTCGGGCGTGGCCTCCACCCGCAGGTGCGCGTCGGTGGGTGCGCCGCAACCGCGTTCGCAGCCCGACCAATGTTCACGCTCATCGACCGGGTCCTGCTTGACCCGTAGCACCAGATCCTCACGGACCGCCGCATGCGCCCGCCCGCAGCCGGGGGCACCCACGCAGCAGCTTACCGATGTCCACGGCGACGCCGCATCGAAGATCAGGCCCATCGGCGCCAGCACCCGAACCACGGTCTCGGCGACTGCCTCGTCGAGGTCGCACAGGAGGATCTCGCGTTCCGGGGTAAAGATGATCGGCTTGCCGACGGCCGCGAGGAACTGCGCCAGGCGGGCCGGCAGCCGGGCCAGTTCCACCACACCGCCGAGCAGCACCGCGCCGTCGTCCTGGTCAAACCAGCCGACGATCGGTGACGGCGACGCTGCGAGAGGCGTTCCGGGTTCGCCGACGGCCGCGTCAAGCCTGGCGGACGCGGCCGTCACGATCGCCGCGTGCTCGGTACCGGTCAGGTCGCCTACCCGCCACGCGGAGGGTGCGACCTGCACCATGTCACGCGCGACCGCGGTCATCTCGGAGGCCAGCGCGTCAACGGGTACCGAACCGAGCGTGAGCTCGCCGAGTAGCACGTCCGCGACCGATCCGGTGCGGGCAACAGCCGTGACGTCGGGGTGTCGGGCAAGGACGTCGCCCCGGCCGTCGTCGAGACCGAACAGGAACCGCCCCGACAACCTGGCGAACACCTCGTCGGCGCGCAGCAGGTCGTCGAGCTCGGCCACCACCGGCCGCAGGTCGGCCGCACCGCCGATACGTCCGGTGAGCGAAGAGACCTCGATGTTGCGGGCCCGATCATGGGTCGACGTCGGCGCGAGCCCCGCGTCGACGATCAGCGCGCCGAGAGCATCGGTGTCGCCGATGCCGCGGATCTGGAGGTTGCCGCGGGCGGTGATCTCCAGAAATCCGTCGCCGTACTCGGCTGTCCCCTCGGCGAGTGCCTCCAGTTGCGGTGCGGTGATCGACCCGCCGGGCAGCCGGATCCGGGCCAGCGCACCGTCGGCCGCAGCATGGGTGGTGAACACGCCGGGGCAGCGGTCGGTGCGGTCGCGATGGGAGTCGGTCACCCACCCAGGGTAGGCCCGCTACGACCGCACACCGATGGCTAGGCTGTGACGTGCGAGTAGCGGAAGCCGGTGTGAATCCGGCACGGTCGCGTCACTGTAACGGTGTGCCCGGCTCGGGGCACCGAAGTCAGACCTGCCGCTCGCCTTGCCACGACCGACTATCCCGGGCGCGCTTCCCGGTGAGGAGAGCCATGATTCTGCTGCTGTCGACCTCCGACACCGACCTCATCACCGCCTCGGCGTCCGGGGCCGGCTTCCGGGTGGCCAATCCCGCCCGGATTCTCGTCGATGATGTCGCCGAACTTGCCGACGGTGCCGATCTGGTGGTGATCCGCATCCTCGGTGGCGTTCGCGCCTGGGAGGACGGCCTGGCCGCGGCGACGGCGCTCGGCAAGCCGCTGGTGGTGCTCTCGGGCGAGCAGCAGCCCGACCCGGACCTGATGGCGGTGTCGACGGTACCGGCCGGTGTGGCGGCCGAAGCGCACAACTATCTCGCCGCCGGCGGCGTCGAGAACCTCACGAACCTGCACCACTTCCTGTCCGACACGGTGCTGCTCACCGGACACGGGTTCGAGCCACCGCAGCAGACACCCGGCTGGGGCGTGCTCGAACGCACCGTCGCCGAGGTTCCCGACGGCGCGCCCACCATCGGCGTCCTGTATTACCGGGCCCAACACTTGGCCGGCAACACCCGCTACGTCGACGCCCTGTGCGCCGCCGTCGAGGCCAAAGGGGCACGCGCGCTGCCCATCTTCTGCGCGTCGCTGCGCACCGCACCCGACGAACTCATCGACCTGCTCGGCACCACCGACGCGCTCGTCGTCACCGTCCTCGCGGCGGGCGGATCCACCCCGGCCGCCGCATCGGCCGGTGGGGACGACGAGGCCTGGAACATCGAACGCCTGGCCGCCCTCGACATCCCGATCCTGCAGGGCCTGTGCCTGACGGGTTCGCGGGACGACTGGGCCGCCAACGACGACGGTCTGTCGCCGCTGGATGTGGCCACCCAGGTCGCGGTCCCCGAATTCGACGGCCGGATCATCACGGTCCCGTTCTCGTTCAAGGAGTTCGACGAGAACGGCCTGCCCTGGTACCAGCCCGACCACGAACGCTGCGCCCGCGTCGCCGGCATCGCCGTCTCCCACGCCCGGCTGCGCAAGACCGCGCCCGCCGACCGCAAGGTCGCGATCATGCTGTCGGCATACCCCACCAAACACGCCCGCATCGGCAACGCCGTGGGCCTGGACACCCCGCGCAGCCTGCTACGGCTGCTAGCGGCGCTGGGCGAGGCCGGCTACGACATCGGCGACGACGGGGAGATTCCCGGTCTGGCAGAAGACGATTCGGATGCGCTCATCCACGCGATCATCGCCAAGGGCGGACAGGATTCCGATTGGCTGACCGAGGAAACATTGGCCGCCAACCCCATTCGGGTCTCGGCCGCCGACTACCGCACGTGGTTCGCCACGCTGCCCGACGACCTGCGCGAGGGGGTCGAAAAGCATTGGGGTCCGGCACCGGGGGAGTTGTTCGTCGACCGGTCCGCCAACCCCGACGGCGATATCGTCATCGCGGCAATGACTTTCGGGAACATCGCGATCCTGGTGCAGCCGCCGCGCGGCTTCGGTGAGAACCCGGTCGCCATCTACCACGACCCCGATCTGCCGCCCTCGCATCACTACCTGGCCGCCTACCGCTGGGTCGCCGGATTCAACGGAACCGGCTACGGCGACAATGGTTTCGGGGCCGACGCCGTCGTGCACGTGGGCAAACACGGCAACCTCGAATGGCTGCCCGGCAAGACCCTCGGTATGTCGTCGGGTTGCGGCACCGACGCCGCGCTCGGCGACCTGCCGCTGATCTACCCGTTCCTGGTCAACGATCCGGGTGAGGGCACGCAGGCCAAACGTCGCGCCCACGCCGTGCTCGTTGACCACCTCATCCCGCCGATGGCGCGCGCCGAATCCTACGGCGACATCGCCCGACTCGAACAGCTCCTGGACGAGCACTCCAACGTCTCGACGCTCGACCCGTCGAAACTGCCCGCGATCCGCCAGCAGATCTGGACACTGCTCACCGCGGCCAAGATGGACCACGACCTGGGCCTGGCAGAACGCCCCGACGAGGACGTATTCGACGACATGCTGCTGCACGTGGACGGCTGGCTGTGCGAGATCAAGGACGTGCAGATCCGCGACGGCCTGCACGTCCTCGGACAGGCCCCCGACGCCGATACCGAAACCGACCTGGTCCTGGCGATGCTGCGGGCGCGCCAATTGTGGGGCGGAACGTCGGCGCTGCCCGGTCTGCGCGAAGCACTCGGACTTACCGAGGACGGCACCGCCGCACGCACCGAGGTCGATGAGTTCGAGACCATCGCCCGCGGCCTGGTCACCACCTGCGCGAAAGGGGACTGGTCGGCCGAATCGGTGGCCACCGCAGCCCAGGGCCACCCGCAGGCCGTCGCCGACATCCTCACCTTCGCCGCCACCGAGGTGGTGCCCAGGCTGCGGCAGACCTCCGTCGAGATCGACCGGGTGCTGCACGCCCTCGACGGCGGTTTCATCCCGGCCGGGCCCAGCGGCTCGCCGCTGCGCGGCCTGATCAACGTCCTGCCGACCGGCCGCAACTTCTACTCCGTCGACCCCAAGGCGGTGCCGTCACGGCTGGCATGGGAGACGGGCCGGGCGATGGCCGACTCGCTGCTCGAACGCTACCTGGCCGATCACGGTGAATATCCCCGCTCGGTCGGTCTGTCGGTGTGGGGGACCAGTGCCATGCGCACCTCCGGCGACGACATCGCCGAAGTCCTGGCCCTGCTCGGCGTAATGCCCGTGTGGGATGAGATGTCGAGGCGCGTATCGAGCCTGGAACTGATCGGCCTCGAAGAACTGGGCCGGCCGCGCATCGACGTCACCGTCCGTATCTCCGGCTTCTTCCGCGACGCCTTCCCGCACGTGGTCACCATGCTCGATGACGCCGTCGCCCTCGCCGCCGACGCCGACGAACCCGACGAGCAGAACTTCGTCGCCGCCCATGTGCGCGCGTCACTGGCCGAACACGGGGACCGGCGCAGGGCCTCGACGCGGGTGTTCGGGTCCAAACCCGGCACGTACGGTGCGGGTCTGCTGCAGCTCATCGACTCCCGCGAGTGGCGCAGCGACGAGGACCTGGCCCGCGTCTACACCGAGTGGGGCGGCTACGCCTACGGCCGCGACCTGGCCGGTGTGCCGGCGGTCGACGACATGCGCGCCGCGTACCGACGGATCGCGGTGGCCGCCAAGAACACCGACACCCGCGAACACGACATCGCCGACTCCGACGACTACTTCCAGTACCACGGTGGCATGGTCGCCACCGTCCGCGCCCTCACCGGTAAGGACCCCGAGGCCTACATCGGTGACTCCACCCGACCCGATGCAGTGCGCACCCGCACCCTGTCGGAGGAGACCAGCCGCGTGTTCCGCGCCCGCGTGGTCAACCCGCGCTGGATCTCGGCGATGCAGCGCCACGGCTACAAGGGCGCCTTCGAGATGGCCGCCACCGTCGACTACCTGTTCGGCTACGACGCCACCACCGATGTGGTCGCCGACTGGATGTACGAAAAGCTCACCGAGTCTTACGTGCTCGATGAGACCAATCAGGAGTTCATGCGCCAATCCAACCCGTGGGCGCTGCACGGAATCGCCGAACGTCTGCTGGAGGCGGCGCAGCGACAAATGTGGCACGAACCGCCCGCCGAGTTGCTCGCCGAACTGCGCCGCATCTACGTCGAGGCCGAAGGCGATATCGAAGGTCGCGACGCGGACGGCTGACACTCCGCGAACCGCGCACAGCGGGTTCACAGCAGTCCCGGGAGAAAATCCGGACACTCGTACGTTGAACATCTCGACGGGTGCATCCGGAACGACCGAACAGCACCCAACGGAGAGGTCAGGTGTCATTCTCATGCGCCTTGCGATAGTTCTCGGTTACGGGGCAGTGGAGATCGGCGCCTTCGCCCTGGCCATCCACCTGCTCGGATTCGGCTGGGCTGTGCTCGCCGGACTGGCGGTGTTCACCGTCGGCCTGATCGTGTTGCGTCGCCACACCCGGAAACTGGCCGCCGACCTGCGGCGCGCATCACGCAACGAGATCGACCCGGTGCCCGCGATGGCCGACACCGGACTGACCGCACTGGCCGCGACCCTGCTCCTGCTTCCCGGAGTCGTCTCGACGGTGGCCGGGATGGGCCTGCTGGCCCCACCGGTGCGCAAGCTGGCCCGGCCGACGGTCACCGCCTACGGCACCCGCCGCTTCAACGCGTCGATGGACCGCATCGGCCTGTACTCGGTGAGCCTGTTCACCGACGACCGCGTACGCCCCGGCGACGTCATCGACGGAGACATCCTCGACGGCGACGTCGTCTACACCGACCCGGTCGCCACCCCGGACCACTATCAAAGCAGCATGCGGAGTCTGCCACAGGCGAAATAGCCCGGGCCGGTAGACGTCAGGCACACTGGACGATCGTGGCTACTGATCTGTATGTGGGCGGTGCGGTGTACTCACCTGCCGCACCCGACGCGACGGCACTGGCCGTCACCGACGGCATCGTCGTGTGGGTGGGCAGCGACGACGTCGGGCATGCCCTACATCCGGGCGCGCGCATCGTCGACCTCGACGGTAGATTCGTGGCCCCGGCGTTCGTCGATTCGCACGTCCACCTCACCTCCACCGGCCTCGCGCTCGGCGGGCTGACCCTGTCGTCGGCGACGAGCCGCAGCGACTGCCTGGCACTGCTCGCTGCGGCCCACGCCGTGGCGGCGCCCGGCGCGCTGCTCTGGGGGACCGGCTGGGACGACTCGGCCTGGGACACCGCAGTCGCCGGCGAGGGACGATTCCCCACCACCGCCGAGATCGACGCGATCGTGGGCGAGCGTCCCGTCTACCTGTCCCGTATCGACGAGCATTCGGCCGTCGCGTCCACCGCCTTGCGTAGGCGCTTGCCCGGGCTGGCCGATGCGACCGGTTTTCATCCCGCCGAACCCCTGGTCGCCGACGCGCACCACCTGCTGCGCGGCGCGGCGCGGGCGCTGCTGAACGATGACCAGCGGCGACGAGCCCAAATCCGGGCCCTCGATCACGCGGCGTCCGTCGGGGTGGTGGCCGTACACGAGAACGGCGGCCCCGACATCAGCGGCAGAGCCGACTTCCTGGCGATCGCCGACCTCGACCATCCGATATCGGTCCGGCGCTACTGGGGGCAGGCCGCCGCCGACCCCGACGAGGCACACACACTGATGCGGGAGCTGCGTGCCGACGCCCTCGGTGGTGACCTGTTCGTCGACGGGTCGCTGGGGTCGCACACCGCCTGGCTGTCGCAGCCCTACGCCGACGCGCCGGAGCGGACCGGGATCACCTACCTCGACCACGACATCATCCGCCGACACATCGTCGCCTGCACGACCGCCGGGATCCAGGCCGGTTTCCACGTCATCGGCGACGCCGCCGCCGCTTCGGTGGCCGCCGCGTTCGGCGAGGTCGCCGACG
Organism: Gordonia sp. (in: high G+C Gram-positive bacteria); assembly: GCF_020438995.1. Taxonomy (GTDB): domain Bacteria; phylum Actinomycetota; class Actinomycetes; order Mycobacteriales; family Mycobacteriaceae; genus Gordonia. Next base: position 63,169 of record NZ_JAGQTN010000061.1, on the reverse strand, counting down.
AACTGGGCACCCCGGCACTGGCCCGGTGCGCCCACCGGCTCGAACACGCCGAGATGATCTCGGCCCGCGACACCGACATCCTCGCGCGCTGCGGCGTGATCGCCAGCATGCAGCCGCAGTTCGACGCCGCCTGGGGAGGGTCCGGCGAACTGTACGAACAGCGTCTCGGGGCTGATCGGGCGGCCGGACTCAACGACTTCGGCGCACTGGCCAAGGCCGGTGTCGCATTGTCGTTCTCCTCGGACGCCCCGGTCACCGGCATCGATCCATGGGCCACGATCAGGGCCGCGGTCCATCACCATCAGCCCCGCAACGCGATCTCAGCGCGCGCCGCGTTCGCCGCGACCACCCGCGGCGGCTGGCGCGCCGGCGGGATCAACGACGGACTCACCGGCACCCTCGTCCCCGGCGCACCCGCACACTTCGCCGTCTGGGAGGCCGACGAACTGGTGGTCGTCGGCTCCCACGCGGGGGTCCAGCGCTGGTCGACCGACCCGCGTGCCCGCGTGCCCGCACTCCCGGACGTCTCCCCGGCCGCCGACCTGCCGCGGTGCGTACAGACCTTCCGCGACGGCGTCTGCGTGTACTCGGCGGAGACGGCCGGGTGAGCGGGCCCGACGGCACCGGGCGACCCGGACCGCTGACACGCCTGCGGCAGTGGTCGCCGGCTGATCGCAGACTGTGGCTGATCCGCACCGCACTCGCGGTGGTCGCCGGCGCCGGCATGTACCTGGCGTTCCCACCCCGGTCGTCGTGGTACCTGTCGGTGCTCGCACTCGGTGCGCTGTTCGCGCTGCTGTCGGTGGGCAGACCCCGTGCCCGTACCGGCGCCTGGATCGGTTTCACGTTCGGCCTGGGCTTCTTCGTTCCGCTGCTGCCGTGGATCGGCGAGTACGTGGGGCCACTGCCGTGGCTGGCGCTGGCCACAGTCATGGCCGGCTACCTGGCACTGTTCGGAGTGATCGCGACGATCACGATGCGACTGCCGGTGCCACCGGTCTGGTTCACCCTGGCGTGGATCCTCGTCGAAGCGGTGCGATCGTCGTTCCCCTTCGGCGGGTTCCCATGGGGCCGGACCGCGTTCAGCCAGGTCGACGGACCGCTGCTGCCGCTGGCCTCGATCCTCGGCGCACCGGGCCTGTCCGGGGCGGTGGCTCTGTTCGGGGCCGCGGGGGCGTGGTTCGTCGTGATCATCGCGGCTTCCCTGCGTACCCGGGCACAGACTCGCGACCAGATCGTTCCGGAACCGGAAGCCGGCCGCCCGGACACGGTCACGTGGGCTGCGATCGCGGCGGTTCTGACCTTGGTGGGACCGGTGAGCGCGATCCTGGTCACCCCCGACACCATCGACCGCACGGTCTCGACGTCGACCGTCAATGTCGCGGCGATCCAGGGAAACGTACCCAGGCTCGGCCTCGACTTCAACGCCCAGCGCCGGGCCGTGCTCGACAACCACATCGCCGAAACGAAACGCCTGGCCGACGACGTCCAGGCCGGGCGGGCGATGGCCCCCGACCTGGTGCTGTGGCCCGAGAACGCCTCGGACATCTCACCACAGATCAATACCGACGCAGCACAGGCGATCGAAGACACCTCGGTCCTCATCGACGCGCCTATCCTGCTGGGCACCCTCCTGTACGACCACGGCGGACACCCCACCAACTCTGTGCTCGTCTGGGATCCGCACCGCGGCCCCACCGCCCGCTACGACAAGCACATCGTCCAGCCGTTTGGCGAATACCTCCCGTGGCGCAGCTTCTTCCGGCTCTTCTCCTCGTACGCGGACATGGCCGGAGACTTCCGTCCCGGAACCGGTCCCGGGGCCGTCGATGTCGACGCCCGTGGCCGAACCGTCCGCGTCGGAATCTCCACCTGCTGGGAGGTCGCGTTCGACCGCTCGGCACGCAAGGCGGTCCGCGACGGTGCCGAGTTCTTGTTCGTGCCCACCAACAACGCCACCTTCGGCCGCACCAACATGACCTATCAGCAACTGGCGATGTCCCAGGTGCGGGCGGTCGAACATGGCCGGTCGGTGGTGGTGGCGGCAACGAGCGGGGTCAGCGCGATCGTCGGCGCAGACGGCATGATCGAATCGAAGTCCGGGTTCTTCACCCCGGCAACTCTCACCTCGCACCTGGCGTTGCGCTCGGACACGACCATCGCGACCCAGCTCGGCGGTCTGCCGCAGACCGCCGCGGTAGTGATCGCGATCGCAGCATTTTTGTTTGCAATCACGCGGCGTACTAGATTCTCCCAAAGGTTTCCTATCCGGCGGATGGGCACCACCAGTGACCGCGAGGACAGTGCGGACACCACATCCGAGGAGATCGATGGAATCGCCAGATAGCGCCACCACCGGCAGCAGTCCCGGAGCAGACCGGCAGGCCGGGGTCGTTGCGGCTGACGGCACACGCGCACTGGTGGTCATCCCGACCTACAACGAACGCGACAACCTGCCCGGCATCCTCGCTCGTCTGCACGGGGCATTGCCCGGCATCCATGTGCTGGTCGTCGACGACTCCAGCCCGGATGGAACCGGTGAACTCGCCGACCAACTGTCCGCCGGCGACACCGACGGCCGCGTGCATGTGCTGCACCGCACGGTCAAGGACGGACTGGGCAAGGCCTATCTCGCCGGGTTCGCGTGGGGGCTGGCGCGCACCTACACAGTGATCATCGAGATGGACGCAGACGGCTCACACGCCCCCGAGCAGCTCGGCTCCCTGCTCGCGGCCGTCAACGACGGTGCCGATCTGGTCATCGGGTCGCGATATGTTCCAGGCGGACGCCTGGTGAACTGGCCCAAGCGCCGCGAATGGCTGTCCCGGGGCGCCAACACCTACGCCCGGCTGGCACTCGGCGCACACATCCACGACATCACCGCGGGTTTCCGTGCCTATCGTCGGGAGGTTCTGGACAAGATCAGCCTCGCCACCGTCGACTCCGCCGGATACTGCTTCCAGATCGACCTCGCCTGGCGAACGGTGCAGGCCGGTTTCGACGTCCGCGAGGTACCCATCACCTTCACCGAACGTGAGGTGGGCGAGTCGAAGATGGACGGCGGCGTGATGACCGAGGCATTCATGATGGTGGCCCGCTGGGGTGTGGCGAGCCGCCTGGCACAGTTGCGGCGACGCTGACGCCGACCGTCGTTCCCACGAAGAATGCCCGGTGACCTCTGTAGGCAACCGGGCATTCTTCGTCGTGATGAAGTTCGTCGTGATGAATACGTGCGCGGGCGCGCTCAGCCCACGACACCGCGCCGACGCTGCTTGAGCAGCTCAAGACGCTCGTTGAGCAGCACCTGCAGGTCCTCTTCGGAACGGCGTTCGAGAAGCATGTCCCAGTGTGTGCGCGGCGGCTTGACCTTCTTCTCGTCGGGCTCGGCACCTTCGAGGATCGTGCCTTCCATGCCGTTCTTGCACGGCCACTTGGACGGAACCTCCGCGTCGTCGGCGAACGGGACGTCGAAGATCTCACCGTTGTCGGTGCGATACTGGACGATCCGCCGTGGCGCGAGGTCGTGGTCGCGATCGGTCTCGTAGCTCACCGCACCGAGGCGGCTACCGCGAAGTACTCGATCAGCCATAGGTTCTTGTTCCTCTCAAAACGCTTGGTCAACCGCCGGAGCAATCCGGCCACATGGACGTGGTCGGCGCACCGGACTCGGACAACTACCCGCCAATACTACGCGCACGAGGGGTACGCGCACGAAGGTCGACGTTGTCCGGGCTATCAACGTCGACTGTGGCGGGAAGGTTCCCGAAGAGCGTCAGCCGATGACCTCGACGGTATCGGGGTCGCCGAACACCACACCGCGGTCGGTGTTGATCAGGAACCGACGCAGCCGCGCGGCGCCACGCTCGTCATCGATGGTCGCTTCGACCGACCCGCCCGTGGGGATGAGCTCGCCGAAATCCTCGACGATCACCCCGGTGACGACCTCGCCGGTTTCGAGGGTGACCCGAACCCTGCTGTTGACGGTGGCACCCCCTCCGCGGAGGAATCCGGAGAAATCTCGGTCTGACTCATTGGTGCTCCTTCGGGAGTGGTTCGGGCCTTGAGGTGCCAAGCGGCAGGATCGCCGACAAGTATAGTGAACACACTCTTTGTCACGTGTGGCCCGATCGGGTGACTGTCGTAGTGGTGCGTGTCACGGTGGTGGCGTGTCACGGTGGTGCGTGTCACGGTAGGGGGGTCCGGGGGTGGGTGAGTACGGTCATGGACGTGCAGGAATCCCAGCGACGCCGACCGTATTCGTGTGCATGGTGCGGCCGGTCGATGGTCGATTCCGAACTCGGGCGTCGACGCAAGTACTGCAAGAGATCGTGCAGGCAACGGGCCTACGAGCAACGCACCTTGGCCGAGGGGACGTCGATACCCGCGGACGCGATGATCCTGAGCGCGGCCGAGGTCGAGGCATTCGGCGACCGGATGTTCGAATTACGTTGTGCTGCAGAGGATCTGGCCACAGCAATCGCCGAGGACGTCAGCCGGGCTCAGCTCCGGGACATGGCGGGGGCGCTCCTCGACGTGGCACGTGATGCCGAGCGGCTGCGATAAGTGCCGACGGTTGACAGCACCCGACCACTACACTGTCTCGCGTGAGCGGGACTGATGACATACCGCCGTCCGGGGACGGCGGCGACCCACGTGAGCGTGGCGGCAACACCGAGTCCGGCGAACGGAAAAACGAGGGAACCGAGCGCAGGGGGCCGGCCGCTGCGGGGCGCCGGGCCGCCGAACTCCTGTCCCGAACAGACTCGTCCGACGCCGCCGTGCGTGCAGCCCGTGCCGCCCGCAGCCTCCTGCCGTCGGCTGTGGACACCGACTCAGATCGTTTCTCCGGGCGGGTGGGGCGCCTGATCGACAAGTCCCGCCCCGATCAGCCCAGTGCCGTGCGGGAGCTCGGCCTGGCGGCGGTGTCGGCCTGGCAGGGGCTGGTCACCAGACGCCCGCCCCGGGCGACCGAACCGAGACAGGCAACGATTCTGTTCACAGACCTCGTCGGTTTCTCGACGTGGGCGTTACGTGCCGGCGACGACCTGGTCCTGACTCTGCTCGCCGAGGTCAACTCCGCGACGGAGAAGGTGATCCGTGACCACAGCGGCAGGATCGTCAAGCATCTCGGCGACGGCACGATGGCCGTGTTCACCGACGCGGCCGCCGCCATCGAAGCGGGGTACGAGGTGGTCGGCGCGGTGAGCGCGTTGCAGGTGGAGGGCTACCGGCCGCAATTGCGAGCCGGGCTGCACACCGGTGAACCTCGGGTCGTGGACGACGACTACCTCGGGGTGGATGTCAATATCGCCGCCCGGGTGGCCGATGCCGCCGGAGCCGGCGAACTGCTGGTCACCCGCGACACCCTGACGGCCGCGGTCGGTGACGACGTCGACCCGTCGACGCGATATGCCTTGCGCCGCCGCAGATTCAAGGCGAAAGGCGTACCGCGCAGCGTGGAGGTCTTCGCGGCAGTGCCCCGCTACGGATCCTGACTGCCACCGACGGGGATCCCAGGGTGTCGGCCTTCGGTGAGGGAATCACTTGAGCGGGCCGGATTCTTGTGTACTGTGTCGGCAAAGGCTGATCGCCAGGGGGGCGATCGTTGCCGCCCCCTCCCGCTCACAAGGACGTGAACGCATGGACAACCCTACGCATCAGAAGATGCTGGCCTTCGAGACCGACTGGTACCCGCTCGGCGGCGGATCATCGGTGGCGATCCGCGAGCAGTTCGGCCTGTCCGACCGCGACTTCTTCGGCGAAGTCGATCGGCTCATCGAGGTGGCTCCTCCGGAGAAGCTGACCACGGCTGAGCTCGATCGGATGCGTAAGGTTGTGCGCAGGCGCCTGTGGATGGCGCGCTGACCTCACCGGCAGGCACGTAGGATCGGTCGGCCATCCAGCGAAAGGTCCGCCGTGGCGTTCTCGGACGACGAACTCGAGGAGTTCTATCGCGCCGTCGAGCAGCGCACGGCGTGGAGCAGGCCACGCCCGCTGCGCCGGGGCAAACCGCAGACGGTACAGTGCCCGACGCAGTACAAGGACTGCTACCGCACCCCGGTGGAGGCCACCGAGGCGATCGAACGATCACGCAGCACCAGGTACGGCGTGCCGTGGCTTCGTAGCTACCACTGCGAATGTGGCAGTTGGCATTTGACGAGCAGCCCGGACTACCGCGGCGATGGTGACCACACGGGTGACCACCCGCGTGAGCGTAGACGGCGGGGCCGGCGGCACTGACCGGCACAGGCGTTCGGTCAGGCGGTGATCGCGCGTTGCGGCCTGATCCGGTCCCGCATCCATTCGTAGATCGTGTCGTCGTTGAGCAGTGTGAAATGGTTCGATCGTCCGATATGCAGGCCGTCGTCGGCGAGATAGCCGACGTGGCGCCGCTTGTTGCGGCCACGACCGCTGTCGGCGAGGACCAGCCCGTCGCCCACGACCTTGCCGACGACGTGCCGGGTGCTTCGGGTGACCGTCGCGATCACGTACAGGTGCCGGGCGTGCGGCGAGAGCCAGACATCGGTCGCCATCGGCTGAGACCACCTGTCCGGGTCCGGATTCTGTTCCCAGTCGCGGGCGAGCACGGTGCCGTGGTGCAGATCCCGCACACCCGCACTGCGCCTGCGCAGCAGGTTGGCGAACGGCCGGGTCACCGGCGTCGTGTGCAGCGCCACGGCTGCCGCGTTGACGCCCCGCGCGAGGGGCGCACCCAGATGCGGAGAACCCAGGCACACGGTGTGGCGCAGCACGCGTAGCCACAGCGAATGGCCGTCGGATGCGTGGTGGCAGGCACTGCGCACCACCAGCCCGCCCATCGAATGACCGACCAGTGTCAGTGTGTGGACCGGCACCGGCCAGCACACCACCAGCGCGGAAAGCAGGTTGTCGAGTTCGCGCCCGTTGTCGCTGATATGCCTGCCGGAGTTGTACCGCACGTAAACGGGACAGGCCCCGATCTCCTCGTGCAGCCGCAGCCCATAGCCGGGCTTTTCTCCTGCGTTCCAGGCGATCTCGGTTTCCATGAGACCGTGCATGAACACCACGAGATGACCGGGAACCGCGGCGACGTCGGAGGGCGCACCGAACGCCGACCGCAACGCTTCGACTGTCGGTTCGACCGGCCGGCCCCCATGCCAGATCTGCATCGACGAGGCGAGCGGCGATCCGGATGCGGTGAGCTCGTCGCCGATCAACCCGTTGAGCACAGCGATCCCGAGTGCGCCGGGCACCGTATGCGACGGCGGCCGGCCCCAGCCACCGACCACCGAACCCGCGACGCCACCGGCGGTCTCGAGCGAGCCGGCGGTGGCCGCGTAGACGCCCTCGCTGATCGCATCGTGCACCGCGCGCGTGGGATCCGACCATGTCCGCAGCGGCGTCCGGCCCAGCGTGCCGAAGACACCCGCGGCAATCGAACGATGCACCTTCGACACTCCGCGGGCGGCCTTGCCCAGTTCGGTGAGACTCAGGTGGGCCAGGGCCCGTGCTTCTTCACGGCGTTGCGCGTCCGTCGCGGCCGGTGAACAGTCAACCATGCAATGAGTGTACATGCGTACACTCAAAACGCCAGGGCGGATTTCAGGCGAGTGTGGCGATATCCCGGATCTGCTGCACCGAACCGGCGGAGACCAGGAGTGTGGTCACGCCGGCCGCCTCCCACACCCGGATCTGTTCACGCACACTGTCCGCGTCACCGATCAAGGTCGACTCCGAGATCACCTCATCCGGAATCGCCGCTGCCGCTTCCTCTTTGCGGCCGCTGCGGAACAGGGCGGTCACCTCGTCGACGAGTTCGCCGTAGCCCATCCGCCGATACACCTCGGCATGGAAGTTGGTGTCCTCCGAGCCCATTCCGCCCATGTACAGCGCGGTCACCGGCTTGAGGCCGTTGAGGACGGCCGCGGGGTCGTCGGTCAGGTAGATCTGCGCTGTCGCGCACACCTCGAAATCCTCTCGGCTGCGGCGTGCACCGGGCCGGGCGAATCCCTCATCGAGCCACGCGTTGTACATGTCGGCCATGCGCGGGGTGAAGAACAGCGGCAGCCAGCCGTCGGCGATCTCGGCGGTCAGCGCGATGTTCTTGGGGCCTTCGGCGCCGAGGAAGATCGGGATGTCGCGGCGCAGCGGATGCACGATCGGCTTCAGCGTCTTGCCCAGCCCGGTGGACCCGGGTCCGGTGTAGGGCAGCGGGTAGTGCGGGCCGGATGAGGCGACGGGTGCCTCACGCGCCCAGACCTGACGCATGATGTCGATATATTCGCGGGTGCGGGCCAGCGGTTTGGCGAAGGGCTGCCCGTACCAGCCTTCGACCACCTGCGGCCCGGACACACCGAGCCCGACGATATGCCTGCCGCCGCTGAGGTGATCGAGCGTCAGCGCGGCCATCGCGCAGGCTGTGGGTGTACGCGCCGACAACTGCAGCACCGAGGTGCCCAGGCGGATGCGTTCGGTATCGGACCCCAGCCACGCGAGCGGCGTGTACGCGTCCGAACCCCATGCCTCCGCAGTGAACACGGAATCGAAACCGCATTCCTCGGCGGCGGCGACCAACTCCCGCTGCCCGACGGGCAGTTCTGCTCCCCAGTAGCCGATCTGCAAACCGAACTTCATTGCGCTCCTCACCCTATGGTCCAGACCACTCTAACGGTCCGGCGGGGACGCCTACGACGGGGTGTTGAGCTCGCGCACCCACGCGCCGACGGTGGGGTCACCGGCAAGGATGACCACGTCGGCGCGGTGCGCGCCCTGGGCCCGCCAGCGTTCGATCAGCGACATGAGCCGCACCGAATCAAGGCCGATGTCCAGGACATTCGTGTCGTCGGCGATCTCACCGGGGGCGATGTCGAGAACCTCGGCGAGGTCGCCGACGATCTGGTCGCGGGTCAGTACCGGGGTGGATTCGGTCGGTGTGCTGTCTGTCATCGTTGTCTTCGCTCCTTCGGGCAATGGCGCGCACTACTTAGGCTGCACTAAGGGTACCGAGCATGGGCGTGCCCTCACGGCCGGGTACGGGTAGGTTCACGTCCGTGAGCGAAACCGGTGGGTTGGTGGATGCGGCGCGCGAGTGGATACGTCACGACCCGGACCCGATCACCCGTGACGAACTCTCCGGCCTCTGCACTCGGGCCGGCACCGACGTGTCGGCGCTGGCCGAATTGTCCAGTCGGATGTCCGGGCCGCTGCGGTTCGGCACCGCCGGTCTGCGGGGCGCGGTCGGTGCCGGGCGGTCGAGGATGAACGTCGCCGTGGTCACGGCGGCCACCGCGGGTCTGGCCGCCTACCTTCACGATGTGGTCGGCCCCGATGCGCGCGTCGTGGTCGGCTGCGATGCCCGGCACGGTTCGGCGGCGTTCACCGACGCCACGTGCGGTGTGCTCGCCGGGGCCGGACTCCGGGTGCTGGCGCTGCCGCGGCGACTGCCCACCCCTGTGACGGCTTTCGCGGTACGCACCCTCGGTGCCGACGCCGGCATCATGATCACCGCCTCGCACAATCCGCCGGCCGACAACGGCTACAAGGTGTATCTCGGTGGCCGGGCGGTCGCCGAGGATCACGCCCGGGGAGTGCAGATCGTGGCCCCCGCCGACAGCCAGATCGCCGCCCGCATCGACGCCTGCGCGCCCGCCGACCAGATTCCGCTGGCATCGGTGGATCCCGCCGACGCCGTGGCAGGTGTGGCCGAGGACTACATCACCCGAGTCGCCGCCTACCGCACGCGGACCGATCCGTCCCAGGTCCGGGTTGTGTTGACCGCGATGCACGGCGTCGGCGGCGAGACCGCCACACGGGTGCTGAGCCGGGCCGGCGTCGACGACGTGCACGTGGTTGCCGAACAGTTCGCCCCGGACCCGGACTTTTCGACGGTTCCGTTTCCGAATCCGGAAGAACCTGGCGCGCTGGATCTTTCACTGGTGCTGGCGAAGTCGTCGGACGCCGACGTGGTGATCGCCCTCGACCCCGACGCCGACCGGTGCGCGGTGGCGATTCCGTCGCGCACCGGTAGTTGGCGTCAGCTGTCGGGAGACGAACTGGGCGCCGTGCTGGGGGAGCAGGCCGCGGCCGACGGTGCCCGCTCCGGCGACACCCTCGCGTGCTCCATCGTCTCGAGCAGGCTGCTCGCCCGGATCGCCGAACATCACGGACTGACTCACCGGAGCACCCTGACCGGGTTCAAATGGATCGCCCGCACCCCCGGCCTGCGGTTCGGGTACGAGGAGGCCATCGGCTACTGCACCGATCCGCAGGCCGTCCGGGACAAGGACGGTATCGGCGCGATGATGCGGGTGATCACCCTCATCGAATCGCTGCGCGAGGAAGGTAGGACCATCGAGGATCTGCTCGACGACCTGGCGCGCAGGCACGGGCTGCACGCCACCGCGCCGCTGAGTTTCCGGGTCGCCGACCCTGCGCGGATCGGTGCGGCGATGGCCCGGCTGGACTCCGATCGTCCCACGACGCTGGCCGGAGCTCCGGTGACCGAGTGGCGTGATCTGGCCGAACCGAACCCGGATCTGCCGCCGACCGAGGGCCTGCTGATCGGCACCGCCCAGGGCGACCGGGTGATCGTGCGGCCGTCGGGAACCGAACCCAAACTCAAGTGCTACCTGGAGGTGATCGAACCGTGTACCGGTCCCGACATTCCGCACGAGCGCGCACGGGACCGGCTGGCGAGGATCGCCGCCGAGATCACCGAGCACCTGGGCCTGACCGATCCGGCACCATCGAAGTAGCCACCCGCGTAAGGAGAACGATGACCCATCTGTCCACCCCGCACATCGACCCACAGGGCGTGCCGATCGCCGAGACCATCCTGCTGCCGGGTGATCCGTTGCGTGCCAAGTTCATCGCCGAGACCTACCTCGACGGCGCGCAGTGCTTCAACCGGGTACGCAACATGCTCGGCTACACCGGAACCTACCGGGGCCGGGAGATCTCGGTGATGGGCACCGGCATGGGCATCCCGTCGATCTCGCTGTACAGCCACGAACTCATCCACACCTTCGGCGTCCGGAACCTGATCCGCGTCGGCAGCTGCGGATCGATGCAGGAACACGTGGACCTGTACGACGTGGTGATCGCGCAGGGCGCCTCGACCGATTCGAATTACCTGAGCCAGTTCTCGATTCCCGGCACCTGGGCGCCGCTGTCGTCGTACCGGCTGCTCGAACAGGCCAAACGCCTTGCCGACGAACGCGGCGCGACAAGCCACGTCGGGAACGTCCTGTCCTCGGACATCTTCTACAACGCCGACGACCAGACGCTGGGCAAGTGGGCGCGGATGGGTGTGCTTGCGGTGGAGATGGAGTCGGCCGGGTTGTTCGCGAATGCGGCTGCCGCCGGTGTCGACGCACTGGGCATCTTCACCGTCAGCGACCACATTCCCAGCGGAAGGCGGACCACGCCGGCCGAACGGGAGACGGCGTTCACCACCATGATCGAGATCGCCCTCGAAATCGGCTGATCCCGCCGGCCAGGCGATCATGACAGGCCGGGAAGTCGGAGCTTGAAGGGCAGTGTGATGTCGGGCAATGGTCCCGGCAGGTTGAGGTCACCGTCGGTGAGATCGAGTACGGGTGCCAGGGGCGGTAGGTGGAATCTGGTCGTCGGGACGAGTACGTCCTCGACCGCCGCCGCGATCGGATAGTCGGATCCGCGTTCGGTGTATGCCGTGGGCTCCTCACCCCGGATCACCTTGACCATGTTCTTGAACGCATCGGATCCGGGATCGTTCCAATAGTCTCCGTGACCGCCGGCTCCGGCGACCGGTGTGCGGTTGCCGTTCTCGTCGGGGCCGTAGTATCCGGTGTCCAGGCGGGTGACCCCGGCGGTGGCGTCGGGATCACCGCCGTGCGGGTTCGACGGCAGTTGCTGCGAGTAATGGATCGGGTCGCCGGGTGCGGTCAGCGAGTAGCGTTCGACGTCCTTGTTGGGGTTGTGCCAGCCGGTGTCGAGGGCCCCGGTCCCGGCCGAGGACGCGTAGATCACCCGGTCGGCACGCAAACCGAGCTGTTCGGCGGTCCCGACGACCGACCCACCGTAGGAGTGGCCGATGTAGGTGGTCTTGGCTCCGGGCGCGACAGCGTCGATCTCCGCGTCGAGCGTTTTGCCGAACGCCACCAGCCTGGGGGCCATCTCCTTGGCGAATCGTGGGTCGGCCGCCGAATCCTTCAGCGATTTCAGTCCCTCCTTGCCGACGGTTTCATAGCCGAGCTTCTGCGGCAGGTCGCCGTCGAGGAAGACGATCACCGGGCCGCCGGTGGCTTTCGCGAGATTGCGCGCGGCCTTGACGTTGCTACCCATGCTTTCGAGTTTGGTGCCGGTGCCCGGGACGTAGACCGTGACGTTGCGCGTCTCGGGTGTCAGCTCACCGACCATCTCGATGAGGTGGCCGTTGCCCTTGTCCGAGGTATACAGAAACGTGCGTTCGCTGTCGGTGTCGTCGCCGACGGACTTGGGCGCGGTGCTGTCGGCCGCCGGGTTCTCGGCCTGTTCGAGCAGTTGGCGCAGCGCGTCGGCCCGCTTGTGGTTTCCTGCGCGTTCCAGGCGAACGATCTCGGTGCGGATGTTGATCTCACTGGCGGCGAACCGGGACGGGAAGTCGATGCCGTCGAGACCGGCGATCGTCTTCGGGTCGGCGGTGATGACGCGTTCGCGGTCGGACTCGCTCAACGACAGGAAGAACTCGCGTCGTTTGCCCACGTCCATGCCTTTGAGCAGGCTGATCGCGTCGGTCGGCGAGATCTGTCCGCCGCCGCGGATGGTGACGGTGTCATCGCCGGACGCGAGGTCGTGTACGGCCTTGTTCAGGGCCGCCAGGGTGGATCCGTACTGCTCGTCGGTCTCGTCCAGTGCATTGAGTCCGTGATCGATCGCCTGCGTGTGGCGCGCGGCGGTCTGCCGGTTGGATTCGTCGGGGTGGGTGACCACCCCGGTGTCGGACACCCGATATCCGGCGGCCTGGATGTCGGCGACATAACTCAGGATTCGTTCACGCCGACCGTGGAGGTCGGCGCCTGCGTCGGCGGTCTCGTCGGCAATCCGCAGGAGGATGTTGCGCAACTGGGTTCCCCTGTCGCGCAATGTGGTGAGAGCCTGGTCCGCGCCGGTACGGGAGCCTCCCCGCCAGGTCGCGCGGTCGAGTACCAGTGCGGCCATGGAGATGCTGTCGCCGATGGTCGTGGCGTCGGTGCTGATCGGGCCCGCCGAGTCGATGATCGATTGAGTGGCCCAGGACCGCAGTTCGGTCAACGTCGGCCGCATCAGCAAAGCCCCACGATCGGCAAGCACACCGATTCGTCGGTGGCCGACAAGGTGGCCACCCCGTTGCGGCAGATGGCCGCCGTCGATCGCAGTTGCGTGGCGAGCATGTCGGCCGCCGCCGCGGCGGAATCACCCGCGACGTGCAGCGCGGCGATCACCCTGCTCGAGGTCCCCGTGACCCGCCGGGGCGGGTCGAACGTCATGCCCCCGACCTCGTCAGCCGTGACCTCCCAGCAGCGCGCGATCGCCCTGACCTCGTCCGCGTCGACAACGAGGAGATCGTCAACGGCGTCCGTGACAGCGCCACCCAGCGAACCAGTCACCGCTCCGCCGAACCAATCCTGCCAACTGCTCATCGTGATTCCCTTCCCTTCGGTGCTGTCCGGTGATCAGACGCAGCCCGGAGCCAAAAGGTTCCCCGGATATCTGATAATTATCAGATTCATCTGTTCGGAGGATGGATCCCGCTGAGTCGGGCGCGCAGATTCCATTCCCGGAGAGCGGCCCCGCAGGCTCTCCCCGAAGCACTCGTCGGCGATGCGGAAAGCTGCGGGGCGCGAGCCGTCCAGAGTGGAGACCCCCGAGGGTGAGAAGAAGTTCGGCCAGAAGATCGGCGAGATTATCCGCCCCGACGGCATGAAGCCACGAGACGACCCGGCGACAAGCCGGACGTCGCGGCCAAGGCCAAGAGCGCCAAGGTCAAGCCGGTCACTACCCGCAAGGGGTCGGCGCACGTGGCCGATGTCGCCACCAAGGCGGTGGCCGTCAAGAGCCCCGAGCCCGCGAAGGCGAAAGCCGTGAAACCTAAGGTGCTGGCGTCGGTCGGGGGTGGTGGGTCGCACGAGAGCGGCGGGTCGGCCGACCATGTGCCGGAGTCTCGGGACGTGCGGGAGGGTGTGCCTGCGTCAGGGAGTGCTGGGCCACCGGGGGAGCCGCCCAAGCCGCCTACGGTCTCGGCTGCTGCGGATGAGCCTGATCCGTCCGACCTTCTCAGGACGATTGTGGGGCGTGCGGACACTTACGACGTCGACCCTTACGAAGGGTTCGCTCGCCCCGTTGTTGCAGGCGTAGACCCGGACGTAGTCGCCAACGTTGTTGAAGACCTCGGCATTCGCCTACGTGACCTCCGGTATACGGCTGGGTATGATCCGCGTCATCGTCGGCAGATCATCGAGCAGTGCATCGACGCTGCCGCTCCAGATTCCTTAACCGCCCAGCAGCGCGCCAACCTTGTCGCCGGTATCGAGAAGCTGGACGACCTCGCAACCCCGTCCGTTCCCGCGTGGCCTGGCCCCCGATCACTCGCGTGAGCGCCGAGCAGATGGAACGTGCGGCCAAGGCTTGGGCGTCGAAGGCGATTTACGACAACGGTGGATGAAGTCAGGGAGTCTGCTCGTCGCGTGCAGCGTGAGGGTTTGACGCCCGACGACATGGACGATCCTGACCTTGCTGTTGCCGGGCCGCTCATGTCCGCGATTGCTAACCAGCCCGCTACGGGCATCCAACTGTTCCGGGGAGCTAGAGCCACCCCCGCGGCTGTCGCCGCAATGCAGCGCGGTTCAGTCGTCACGCTCCCGCTGTCATCCTTTGCCAGCTCGTCGCGCATCGGGATCGACTTCGCGCACGATCCGACCCAGGGTGGACTCAATCCTGGAGCGAAGCAGCGCATCCCTGACGACGCGACGATCCCGGTTCTGTATATCCTTGGGCGAGGAGCGCGAGCGGGTAACATTGCGCATGACGTCGGTGAGTTCGTGACGACGGGCGACTTCCGAATCGCGGCGCAGGTCGCCGTTTGGGGCGATGGCACCCACGTCGTGTTTCTGCGACAGATTACTCCAATCGAAGGGACAACATGAGTGGTGAGCCAGCGTCTGGGCCCCCTTACCGAATGGGCCCACCGCCACCATCGGAGGTCACGTTCGTTGAGGGAGTGACGATGATGCCAACTCCCGAAGATGAGGCGGAAGCTGCTGAGGTTTTCGCACGACTCAGGGCGGAGTGGATGACGCAGAATGGCCGCCTCGAACCTTGACGACGATGCGAAGACCCGCCGCCTGAAACTCTGGTGGGCCGGAGAGGGTCGGGCCCGGTGGGCGACCAGCCCGCACCCGTGGACAGCGCTGAACGAACAGCTCCGCGCCCACGGGGTACCGAAGCACATGGTCGACGGCCTGACGACGAATATCTTCAAGCTCGCCGGGCAGCCAATGCCCGGCACGGGAATCCGCCCCGAACACAAGGACGCCCTGCGCAAGGTATCCAAGCGCAGGGCGTCCTGAGGGGCTACAGCTCCAGCCAGCTTTCGATTGCCGCCATGATGTCCTCGAGCACGATGGTCAAGGTCAACCCCTCGTCCCCACGGGCACGGGAGTATTCGAGGGCGAGCTGGTACGCGGCGTACTCTCTAAGGAGTAGTGCTGCTTTCTCTTTGGCGGGCGTGATCGGGTTCTCGACGGTGTCGGATTCGGCGATCGCCTCGGGTAGCCGCGTCACCTGGTACCCAGCGTCGGTGAGCGCGTATAGGACATGCTCAGCATGGGCGGCAAGCGCGTCGATGGTGTCGGGGCGAGGGTCGTCCGGGTCGTCGGGTCCCTGACATCGCGGTCGTTCCCGGCGCCGCGTACTACGCTCGACCCCATGCCCGCTCGTCAGCCAGCCCGACCGCAGCAGATTCATCCCGCCGACACCCACGACACCATCCGGGTGCTCGGCGCTCGCGAGAACAACCTCAAGAACGTCGATGTCGACCTGCCCAAACGGCGACTGACGGTGTTCACCGGGGTGTCTGGGTCCGGAAAGAGCTCACTGGTGTTCGGGACGATCGCCGCCGAATCGCAGCGGATGATCAACGAGACCTACAGCGCGTTCGTGCAGGGGTTCATGCCGAATGTCGGCCGCCCCGACGTCGATGTCCTCGAAGGGCTCACCACCGCGATCATCGTCGACCAGGAGCGCCTCGGCGCCAACCCGCGATCTACCCTCGGTACCGTCACCGATGTCAACGCGATGCTGCGAATCCTGTTCAGCCGCTTGGGAACTCCACACATCGGGTCGTCGCAGGCCTTCTCGTTCAACATAGCGTCGATATCCGGGGCCGGCGCGGTCAGCTACTCCAAAGGCGGTCGTGAGGTCAAAGAACGACGGGACTTCGCCGTCGTGGGCGGCATGTGCCCGCGCTGCGAAGGCATGGGCAAAGTATCCGACTTCAACCTGAGCGCCCTGTACGACGAGAACAAATCCATCAGCGAGGGCGCCATCACCATTCCCGGCTACACCGTCGACGGCTGGTACGGGCGCATCTTCGGGGCGTCGGGATTTTTCAGCGCCGACAAACCGATCAAGCGCTTCACCAAGAAGGAACTCGACGCCCTCCTGTACAAGGAGGCGACCCGCATCAAGGTCGACGGCATCAACGTCACCTACGAGGGCCTGATCCCACGCATTCAGAAGTCGATGCTGTCCAAGGATCGCGAGGCGATGCAGCCACACATCCGGGCATTCGTCGACCGCGCCATCACGTTCCAAACCTGTCCGGACTGCGACGGCACCCGCCTCAACGAGGGCGCCCGATCCTCCAAGATCAACGGCATCAACATCGCCGACGCCTGCCGCATGCAGATCAGCGACCTGGCCCAATGGATCGGTGCCATCGACGACGAGTCGGTCGCACCGCTGCTAGCGTCGCTCTCGTCATCGCTGAACTCGTTCGTCGACATCGGCCTGGGCTACCTGTCGCTGGAGCGGCCGTCGGGAACGCTGTCCGGGGGTGAGGCGCAACGCACCAAGCTGATCCGGCACCTCGGTTCGTCGCTGACCGATGTCACCTACGTCTTCGACGAGCCGACGATCGGACTGCACCCGCACGACATCGCCCGCATGAACGCGCTACTGCTGGCGTTGCGCGACAAGGGCAACACGGTGCTGGTCGTCGAACACAAACCGGAGGCGATCGCGATAGCCGACCACGTCGTCGATCTCGGGCCACGCGCCGGTTCCGAGGGCGGGCAGATCGTGTTCACCGGCGACGTCGACGGCCTGCGCGCCAGCGGCACCCTCACCGGGCAGCATCTCGACGACAGAGCCACCCTGAAATCCGAAACACGTACTGCCACAGGTGCCATCGAGGTCCGTGGGGCCACCATGCACAATCTGCGCGACGTGGACGTCGATATTCCGCTCGGTGTGCTGACCGTCCTCACCGGCGTCGCGGGATCGGGCAAGAGTTCTTTGATCACCGGGTCGGTGGCTGGGCGCGAGGGCGTGGTGTGGGTCGATCAGACCGCGATCAAGGGCTCGCGGCGCAGCAACCCGGCCACCTACACCGGTCTGCTCGAACCGATCCGCAAGGCCTTCGCCAAGGTCAATGGCGTCAAACCCGCACTGTTCAGCGCCAATTCCGAAGGGGCGTGCCCCACGTGCAACGGTGCCGGTGTCATCTACACCGACCTGGCGATGATGGCCGGGGTGGCCAGCACCTGCGAGGAATGCGAGGGTAAGCGATTCAGCGCAGCGGTCCTCGACTACACCCTGGCCGGTAAGAACATCAGCGAGGTCCTGGAAATGCCGGTGGCCCGCGCCGAGGAGTTCTTCGGTGCGGGTGAGTCACGAATCCTGGCCGCGCACAAGATCTTACAGAGACTTGTCGACGTCGGCCTCGGTTACATCACCCTCGGTCAGCCGCTCACCACACTCTCGGGCGGCGAGCGTCAGCGCCTCAAACTGGCCTCGCAGATGGCCGACAAGGGGCAGGTGTACATCCTGGACGAGCCGACCACCGGCCTACACCTGGCCGACGTCGAGCAGCTGCTCGGGCTGCTGGATCGGCTGGTCGATTCGGGGAGGTCGGTGATCGTCATCGAACACCATCAGGCGGTGATGGCGCACGCCGACTGGATCATCGATCTGGGTCCGGGTGCCGGTCACGACGGCGGGCAGGTGGTGTTCGAGGGCACTCCGGCCGATCTGGTGGCCGCCCGTTCGACACTGACCGGCATCCATCTGGCCGACTACGTCGGGGCGTAGCCGGTGGGGATCTCGACGCAGCGGACCCGCGACCTGGCGGCGTTGCGACGGGTGCGTGACCGTATCGACCGGGACTACGCGCAGCCCCTCGATGTGGCCGCGCTTGCGGCCGGGGTGCACATGTCGGCCGGCCACCTGAGCCGTGAATTCCGCAAAGCCTATGGGGAGGCGCCGTACTCGTATCTCATGACGCGGCGTATCGAGCGGGCGATGACATTGCTGCGGCGGGGCGACATGTCGGTCACCGACGTGTGTTTCGCCGTCGGATGTTCATCGCTGGGCACTTTCAGCACCAGGTTCACCGAACTCGTCGGGGTCTCACCGAGCACCTACCGGCGCGAGCATGCCGACGCGACTGAGGGCATGGTGCCGTGCGTGGCCAAGACGGTCACCCGACCGGTCAGGAATCGAGAAGCGGGCTCGCGGCCACGCACGTAGCGTCGAGCCCATGACAGTCACCATTCATTCCAGTTTCCTGCCACACACCGACGCCGACGCCGCGCTCGGCTTCTACCGGGACCTGCTCGGCTTCGAGTTGCGTCTGGACGTGGGCTACGACGGCAAACGCTGGCTGACCGTCGGCCCGCCCGACCAGCCCGACACCGCGCTCGTCCTGACGCCACTCGGGGTCAATCCCGGCGTTACCGAAGCCGAGAGCGCGATGATCGAGGAGATGGTGGCCAAGGGCACCTACGCGAGTGTGCTGCTGGCCTCGGACGATCTCGACGCCACCTTCGACACGTTGGCCGCCGGTGACGTCGAGATCATTCAGGAACCGATGGATCAGCCGTACGGCCTGCGCGACTGCGCGGTCCGTGACCCGTCGGGGAACATGGTCCGGATCCAGCAGAAGCCGTCCTGATCGACCTACCGGTTCGGTGCTACTGGGCGGCGAGGATCTTGATGGCGAACACGATGGTGTCACCCTTCTCGATCCCCGCGCCCGGCTGACCTTCGGGGTAGCCGTCGGCGGGAATGATCGCCACGCCCACCGTGGACCCGACCTTCTGACCGACCAGGGCCTTGCCGAAGCCTGCGACGACCCCGGCGACACCGAACGAGGTCGGCTCGCCGCGCTCGTAGGCGCTGTCGAAGACCTTGCCGTCACGGCCGTTGACGCCGGTGTAGCAGACTGTCACCGTCGCGGTGTCGGACACCTCGGGACCGGTGCCCGCGGTCAGCGTTTGCACCGTTGTCTTGGCGACGGTGAACGGTTTGGTGACCTTGATCAGCGGCCCGGCGCTGTCGGTCGATCCGGCCATCTCCAATTTTCCGGTCTCGCCGTCGATCGACCACTGGGGTTTGGTATCGGCAGCGGGAGCGTCGGTGGGACAGGACAGACTGCTGGTGTCGGGGGCGTCGGCGGCTGCCGACGACGTGGTGGTGTCGTCGGAGTCCGACGATCCGCAGCCGGCCAGCAATCCGGCGAGGGCGACACAGACAACGATCCCATGCTTGAGTTTCACCGGGTACACGCTACCTAAGCGTGCCTTCGGCCACACGGTGGGGACCAGCGCAAACGGCCCGCATCCACGTTCGGTATGCGGGCCGTCTCGACTGGCGGCGTGTTGCGACTATTGCGCGGGCTTGCTGAATTTCTGCTTGATCTCGTAGACCTTGATCGCGACCTTGGTGAGGATCTTCTGGACGAGGGTCGGTTCTTGCTGCTGATCGGCCATCGAGGTCGCCTTCTGTGAGATGA
Organism: Gordonia sp. (in: high G+C Gram-positive bacteria); assembly: GCF_020438995.1. GTDB lineage: Bacteria > Actinomycetota > Actinomycetes > Mycobacteriales > Mycobacteriaceae > Gordonia. The sequence continues at coordinate 43,179 of NZ_JAGQTN010000061.1, read as the reverse complement.
ATCGGCAGCGACCGGCAGGCGCCACCGTGGAGCTAACCGAAGACATTACAGTATGAGCGATCAGTGTGGAACCGAACAATTCAGCCCTGTTCGGCGAGCGCCTTCTCGACGTCGAGCTCGATAACCTGGTTCACCAGATTCTCCAGGGCGTCCGGCGGCAGGGCGCCAGCCTGGTTGAACACCAGGTACCCCTGCTTGAACACCATCAGCGTCGGGATGGACCTGATGCCCGCACCGGCCGCGAGCTGCTCCTCGGCCTCGGTATCGACCTTCGCGAACACCAGGTCCGGGTACTTCTCCGAGACCCGTTCGAAGATCGGCCCGAACTGGCGGCACGGTCCGCACCACGAGGCCCAGAAGTCGACCAGCACGATGTCGTTGTCGGCGACCGTGGAATCGAATTCCGCGGTCTTGAGATCAATGGTTGCCATGCCTGCACTCAACACCACCGGCGCGTGTTCTGTTCCGGATCCGGCTTTTCGTGTGCTCGCGCCGGGCCGGGCCGACGGGGATGCGCTAGATCGCGCCCTTGTCCGCGTCACCCGCGGGTGAGGCGGTGAACGTCTTGACGTCGAGAGGTCCGGCGAGCAGGCCACCGATGGCGGCGCCGAGTTCAGCGAGGGCCGGCGCCGCGCCGTGTACCGCGAGTGCCTCCATCGACTCCCAGCGTTCGATCATCACGAACGAGGTGTCGTCACCGGTCGATTCATGCAGGGCGTACTTCTCACAACCGGGTTCGGCATGCACTTTGGGGATCGCGGCGAGGATGGCGTCGCGGACGGCGTCCTCCTCACCCGGCTTGGGGGTGATGGTTGCGACTACGACGATCGACATGGAAGGACTCCCTACTACGGCACCTGATTACGTTCAGCCCAAACCTACGCTGTGGCGGCCGTCGGCGAGTGCGATCGGAACGATGCGCGCAGACGACCGACCTTGATCGCCGAACGTTGAGGTCAATGCGTGGCGCGGGCCTTCGGGTCGGACCGGACGTGACGACGGGAGAGCCGATCGAGCACACGGAACACTCGTTTGGACGCCTCGGCCCATGGCATCAGGATGGGGAAGACGTGGAACATGCCGTACTCCTCCATCGCCCAGACGGCGATTCCGTTGTCGCGCAAACGCTGTACGAATTCCCGGATACCGTCGCGCAGCATCTCGTCGGCACCCCAGCATACGAAGGTGCGCGGAAACCAGTCGGGGTGAGGGTCGGCGTGCATGATGGAGACCCGCTTGTCGTTGGGCTGCAGGCCGTGTAAGTACGGGGTCACCGGGATGCTCCACGGCAGAATGTCTTTCGAGGCGTTGTCGACGACCGACGGATGGTCGAAGTCGAGATCGACCTCGGGGGAGAACAACACCAGAGCCGCCGGCGCGGGTACCCCTTTGTCGTGCAGGTAGATCATCAACGACGCCGCCAGCCCACCGCCGCCCGAATCACCGGCCACCACAATATGATTCGGCGCCACACCGCGGCTGATGAGATCCTCATACACGGCAGCGGCATCGAGCACACCAGCCGGGAACGGGAACTCCGGAGCCATCCGGTAGTCGGCGATGAAGATCTCGGCGCCGGTCACCCGCACCAGCGACGCCGCGAACGCCGAATACATCATCGGGGAGGTGCCGATGTAACCACCGCCGTGCAGGTAGAGGCCGGTTGCGCCGATCGGTTCCTTACGGTCACAGTCCTCGACGTAGGCGTCGGTGCTGGCTTTGGCACGACACCACAGCCCGGGCACACCGCCCACAACATCCTCGGTGATCTCGACGTCGTTGGCCAGCCCCACGAACGGCGGCATGACGATCTGACAGATGTCGTCGAGCACTTTCTCCATCGACCTGAACTCCTCGATCGGCAGGCCCATCGAATACCCCATCAGGGAGCGGACCACCTGCCGAGTGACAGCCCGGCCGATGTTGTCCAGGAGTCCCGAGGGGCCCTGCCAGGGCCGGCGCAGCGGGACCTGCGCGAGTCCAGTGAGCAGATTCCCCGCAAGCCCGACCACCGACAACGCGGTGATAGGGGCCGACGCCGTGAGTACTTCCGGTCGATCTGCCATAGCCATGCCGCCCACCCTAAACCCGCCGGCGGCCGGTTCCCGCCGAGTGTGACCAGCGGTACCGTCGGCACCCGATCAACCCCGGGGCGCGACCACCCCGTGATCGAAGGCGAAGACCACCGCGGCGGCCCGATCCCGCACACCGAGCGCCCGGAAGACAGCACCCACATGACTCTTGACGGTCACCACCGAGATCACCAGCTCTGCGGCGATCTCGTCGTTGGTCAGGCCGCGGCCGATCAGTTCCAGCACGGTCCGTTCGCGGGCGGTCAGCCGGCCCAGAGCCGCGGCGTCGGCCTTCGACGGCGAACCCGCGTTCCGGTAGGTGTCAAGCACGGACGCGGTGATCGCCGGATCGAGCACCGACTCACCGACCGCGACGAGCCGGACGGCCCGGATCAGTTCCTCCGCTGAGGATTCCTTGAGCACGAATCCCGCAGCCCCCGCCCGCAATGCTTCGGACAGCAACTCCTCGTCGCGGAAGGTGGTGAGCACCAACACCGGCGGCGCGCGGTGACGATCGGTCGCCAGGGCTCGCAGGCGTCGCGTGGCCTCCATTCCGCTGACCCGCTTCATCCGCAGATCCATCACGACGACGTCGGGGGAGTGCGCTGCGACGGCGGCCGGCACCTCGTCGCCGTCGGCGCATTCGGCCACCACGTCGAACCCGTCCTTACGGCGCAGGATTCGCCGCAGACCCGAACGCACCAGTTCCTGATCGTCGACGAGCAGTACCCGGATCTCCTCGCTCACGTGCCCACCCCCGCGGTATCGTCGGTTGTCCTGTTCGTGCTGTCATCGGTGTCGGCGGCGAAGACGGCTTCGACACACCAGCGACCATCGTTGACGCCGGCGCGCAGGGTTCCGCCGAGATTTCCCACCCGCGATGTCATCCCGGCCAGACCATAACCCCCGGAGACACCCGTTGGTTTGCCTTCCTTGACCGGGTTCGACACGTGCACAATGAATTTCGAATCGCGTCCGGGACCGAGGGCGATACTCACCGGCGCACCGTCGGCATGTTTGGACGCGTTCGACAGCGATTCCTGCACCACCCGGTACACCGCCAGTTCGGTGGCGCTGCTGAGCGCGACGGCGGGCGGTTGTACCCACGCGGTGACCGACGACCCGGCCCGGCGGAAACCATCGACGAGCGCGGTGATGTCGGCAAGGCCCGGCTGCGCCTGTTCGGGCGTCGACTCGTTGCGGAGCAGTTCGATGGTGCGCCGGACATCACTCATCGCCGACCGCCCCTGACGCTCCGCATCGCGCAGCGCATCGAGGGCTTCGGCGATGTCACCGTCGGTCTCAGGGTGCTGACCGGATTCGATGGCCCGGCGGGCCGCTGTCACATTCAGCAGCACGATGCTCAGCGAATGCGCCACCACGTCGTGGACCTCGGCGGCGATCCCGGCACGATCGAGCGCGTACTGCTTGGCGCGTTCGCGGCGTTCGGCATGCATCAGCTGCAGTTGCTTTTGCAGTAGAGATCCTGTGGCCCAGCCCAGTCCGATCATGCCGCCGATGATCCACCCCAGGTCCGTGGCACCGACCGCGGTGCCCGCGACCACCGCGGTCAGGAACATCAGCAAATGGACGGTCGCGAGCCTGATCGGGGTGACCGTGGCGCACATCGCCGCGCCCAGAACCAGCAGCAGCGGCGCCACATCACCGTGCGCGGCACCGGCATCGAGTGGTACGCACCAGAACAGGACCACCGCGGCGATGATCATCACCGGCATCATCGAGATGATCGGCGCCCTGGATATGTCGAGCGAGCAGATCGCCAGTTCTCCGGCGGTCAGCCACAACGCGATCACCCACACCACGCCGAGCACTATCCAGTCGGCACCGGACACACCGGACACGTACCGCTGAATCGTCGCGGATGCACAGAACGCCAGCAACGCGGCATCGGCGATGAGCACGTAGCTGGGCGGATAGTCATAGCCCAGCCTGTCGAACAGGACCTCACATCGCCCGAGCAGCCAGCGCATCGGTCGAGTCTAACCCCGGCACCGGCCCCGATTCCTCCACCCTCAGGTGGAATACCCGTCCGCCCACGGCAGGGGAACCGATTCCGCCTGAGGGTGGCTGAACTGCGCAAACATCCCTCATAGCGTGGAGATCGGACGGAAAACGCAACCCCGCGATTCCTGACCGAGGGAGAAGGAGAATCCGATGTGGTGGGTACTGATCAGTATTGCCGCGGTCCTCGTCATCGCCTGGCTCACGTACGACGGCGGAAGCCTGGACTATCGGCAGCGCGAGGCCGACGCCGCGGCGGCGGACATCGGCCGCCGCCGCCGCCATGAAGCGGCGCACTCCAAGGCGGTGGTCGGTGACCCCCGTCCCGAGCGGACGAAGATCCGGGTTGCACAGCCTCATCTTCCGGTCATTCGCCCCGCCGCCATCTACCGTTGACACCATCACGACGCGTAAGGAGTTCTGACAATGAATCTTCTGACGGCACCTTCGATCGCCGTGCCCGGCGCCACCCGGCCGTGGCATCTGGCAGAGCCGGACGACGAGTCCGGGATCGGTGGTGGGGACGATCGCGCCTATCCGCTGCACACTGACGCGCCGTCGAATGTGCGGTCGGTGCTTTCCCGGCCGTCGATGTCACCGAGTACGGTCATCCGGTCCATTCGGATTGTCCGCAGGCCGTCGGAGATGTTCTTCGCCGACGTAGCCCGCCGGCAAGGTGTCGTGCGCTATCAGGTGGCCGGCGGTCCCGGGCGGGTGGCGCTGCTGACCCATCCGGCGCACATCAAGGCACTGATGACGGCCGACCCGGCACTGGCACCGTCGGCGACCAGGATGTCACCTTTGGCGCCCATCGTCGGCTCCCAGTCGGTCCTGACCTCGATCGGGCAGCGGCATCGCCGGCAGCGGTCGATGTTGCTGCCACGGTTTCACGGTAAAGCCGTTGCCGCATATCGCGACGGCATCGACACGGCCACGGCCACCCACATCGACGCATGGCCGACAGGCGAGTTGGTGCCGGTCGCAGACATCGCCCAGCAGATCACCCTCGACGTGATCATGTCCGCCGTGTTCGGACTACCGGGCGGTGTTCCGGCAACGGATGCCGAACGGGCACTGCGTGATTCGACTTTGCGAATGTTGCGATGGTCGGCCACGCCCGTCGCCACCGTCGCGCAATTGCTCAACTCACGTTCGTCGGCACCCGTCGGGTTGACCAAGATGGTCCTGCGTCCGCTTGATCGGGCGCTCTACCAGGTTCTCGCGGAGCGGCGAGGCGAGAACGACAGCGGCCGTAACGATATCACCCAGCTCCTGCTCGATACCCGGGATGAGGACGGAGAACCCCTGCCGGACAGCGAGATCCGCGACGAACTGGTCACGCTGCTGCTGGCCGGCCACGAAACGACGACCAACGCCGTCGCGTGGACCTTCGAACGCCTCACCCGGTATCCGGACGTGTATGCCGACGCCCGCGAGGCCGTACAGGCGGGCAACGACAACTACCTCGACGCCCTGCTCAACGAGTCGATGCGGACCCGGCCCGTGGTACCGGTCGTCGCCCGGACGCTGATGGTGCCGTGGCAGTTCGGTGACCAACAGCTCGAGTCGGGGGTAACGGCGCTGGTCAGTGTCCTGTTACTGCATCATCGTGACGATCTCTACCCGCGGCCGTTCGCGTTCGATCCCAGCCGGTTCTTCGACGTCCGACCCACCGCGCACACGCTGATGCCGTTCGGTGGCGGTATCCGCCGCTGCCTTGGCGCGCCGCTGGCGATGGCCGAGATGCGCACCGTGGTCACCGAGATCCTGCGCAGGGTGGACCTGGAGACCACCGACAGGCCGGCCGAACGCCCACAGCACCGCAACGTCACCATGATCCCCGCCGACGGAGGGCTGGTGCGGGCACGCTCGGTCAGCTGAACCCGCCGTGGGACTGGTGGTAACGGACCGACGTCGGCAACTGTTAGCCTTACCGTAAATGCCGATCGTGTGCCGAGAGGACCCCCATGACTGACGCGCCGCCCCCCATTCTGCCGCTGGTGACACCAGAGACCGAGTTCTTCTGGACGTCGGGCAAGGATGGGGTGTTGCGCGTTCTCCAATGCGATTCGTGTGCGGGTCTCATCCATCCGCCCAAACCGATCTGCCCGCGCTGCCGGTCCTGGGATCAGCACGTGCAAGAGCTCTCGGGCAACGGAATCGTGTTCGGCTACACCGTCAATGAGCGGTTCGCGCTACCCGGTATCACCCCGCCCTATGTGATCGCCGAGGTGGCTCTCGATGAGGACCCGCGCGTGCGGCTGACTACCCGCATCACCGGCTGCGAACCCGGCGACGTACAACTCGGCCTGCCCGTTGAGGTGGTCTTCGATCAGCAGGGCGACACCGCCGGCGATGTGTGGTTCCCGCTGTTCCGGCCACGCACCGACGACACGGCCATCCGCGAGATCCCCGACGACGAGATCGCGCCGCAGGACTATCCGAAACGCGTCCGGGCGCGTGCGACGAGCACCAAGTTCGAGGACAAGGCCATCATCAGCGGCGTCGGCGCCTCCAGTATCGGCCGTCGTCTCGGTCGGCAACCGCTTGCTCTGGCCATCGAGGCGTGCGAACGGGCCGTCGCCGACGCCGGACTGACCTTCGACGACATCGACGGGCTGTCCACCTATCCGGGCGGCAACGCCGAAGGCGGCTACAGCGAAGGCGGTGTGACCGCGCTCGAAGCGGCACTGCGAATCAACCCGACCTGGTACAACGGCGGCGGCGAGACATTCGGGCCCGGCGGTTCTGTGGTCGCTGCGATGATGGCCGTCGCGACGGGCCTGGCGCGGCATGTGCTGTGTTTCCGCACCGTCTGGCAGTCCACCTCCGACGACTGGATCAAACAGGGCCGGGCGCCACGACCGGCGATGGGACGGGCATCGGGACTGATGGGCTGGTCGATGCCGTTCGGCGCGACGTCGGCGGCACACACCCTCGGCCAGACCGCGCACCGGCATTTCCACAAGTACGGCACCACCAAGGAAACCCTCGGCTGGATCGCCCTCAATCAGCGCGCCAACGCCGCCCTCAATCCCGAGGCGATCTACCGCGATCCACTCACCATGGACGACTATCTCACCGCCCGCACCATCACCACCCCGTTCGGACTCCTCGACTGCGACGTACCGTGCGACGCGTCGATCGCCGTCATCGTCTCGGCCGCCGACACCGCGCCCGACCTTGCCTCCAAGCCGATCCGGGTGGAGGCCGTCGGCACCCAGATCATGGAACCGTTACCGTGGGATCAGTCCACATCCACCCACGAGCCACAGGTCCTGGGCCCGGCCTCGCACCTGTGGACCCGCACCGACCTCACACCCGCCGACGTCGACATCGCGCAACTGTACGACGGCTTCAGTTTCAACTGTCTGTCATGGATCGAGGCACTCGGCTTCTGCGGCATTGGTGAGGCGAAGGACTTCCTCGACGGCGGCCACAACATCGCCCGCGACGGGATTCTGCCCCTCAACACGCACGGCGGACAGCTCTCCCACGGCCGCACCCACGGCATGGGCCTTCTGCGTGAGGCGATCGTCCAACTCCGCGGTGACGCGGGCGAGCGGCAGGTCGCCGGCGCCAAGGTGGGCGTGGTCTCCAGCGGCGGCCTCACCCCCAGCGGCGTGATGCTCCTACGCACCGACTGATCCACCAACTGCAACCGAATGCCCCCTCAACCGCGAGGCCGAAGCGACAGAGAAGCCAGGTACCCCTCTTGATCCCCGAGGCCGAAGCGACGCAGGAACCGGGTACCCCTCTTGATCCCTGAGGCCGAAGCGACGCAGGAGCGAGGGTCACGAAGGGTCCGGCGACCCGACACGCATTCCCGGACCACCGTTCAACACCGCAGCCAGCACAACCGTCACCGCCGTAGACACCCCGATCACCACCACGAGGCCGGTGATGCTGTTCTCGGCGCCGTGCCCGACGAGCGATCCGGCAAGCGCCCCGCCGACGAACTGAGTCGCTCCGAGCAGGGCCGCCGCGGCACCGGCCCGTTCGGGGTGGCTCATCAGGGCGAGCGCGGCGGTGCTGGGCGCGATGAGTCCGTAACCGGTCGACAACGTCGCGAACGCGACCAGAAGAACCGCGAGTTGGTCGGTGGCGGCGGCGATCAGCAGCAGCGCTGTGGCCACAGTGAAGAACCCGGCACCCACGGCGATGCGCAGCCCCGGGCCGCCCACCCGAATCCAGCGCGCACCGGCCATCAGACACAGCCCGTTGATTCCGAAGACGATCGAGAACATCTGCGGTGACAGACCGTGAAGGGTCTGCAACGCGAACGGGGAGCCGGTGATGTAGGCGAACAGTGCACCGAAGGCAGCGGCCGAGGTCAGGATCACCGCGATGTACCGAGGATCGTGCAGCAGTATCCGGTAGGAACGGAACGCCCCGGGCAGCACCCCGCCGATACCTCGGTGTTCGGGGGCAAGCGTTTCCGGCACCCACAACATAGTCGCGATCGCCAGCAGCACCCCGATGACCACGAGGGCGGCGAAGATGGTCCGCCAGGAGCCGACGAGCAGGATCGCACTACCCAGCAGAGGAGCGATGATCGGTGCGAGGCTGACCACCACGGTCAGCACGCCGAACAGTTCGACCAGCCGATGCCCCGCCACCCGGTCGCGGACGATGGCACGTCCAATGACCACGCCTGCCGACCCGCCGAGCGCCTGCAGGAACCGAAACACCGCCAGCAGAACAACATCGGGCGCCAGCACACACAGCAGTGACGCCACTGTGAACACGGCCGTACCGGCCAGCAGCGGCCCCCGCCGGCCGTATCGGTCCGAGAGCGGCCCCATGAGGAGTTGCCCGAGTCCGAGCCCGATCATCGACACCACCAGCGTGATCTGGATTCCGCTCGCGCTGGTGCCCAGGTCGTCGGCGGCGTCGGGAAGGGCGGGCAGGTACAGGTCGGTGGAGATCGGCGCGAACGCCGACAGCGCGCCGAGGATCACCAGCAGGCGACCCCGGATTCCACCGTCGGAGGGCCAGTCCGCGCCGTCGTTCAATCGCATAGCTCACGCTAGCGACCGGTGGCCGGGCTCAGCGAAGCACCCCGCTGGGCTCACTCGAACGCCGACAGAACCTTCGCGACGAACTCCTCGGTGGCGGACTTGGTGACACCCGCCGCGTGCAGGGGCCCGTCACCGTTCTCGGTTTCGAGCAGGGCGAGCAGGATGTGTTCGGTTCCGACGTAGTTATGGCCCAGACGCAGCGCCTCCCGGAACGTCTGCTCGAGAGCCTTCTTGGCGTCGGCGCTGAACGGTACCAGCGCGGGTGGATTCTCCGCGGGACCCGGCAACTCCAGCTTCTCTGTGAACTTGTCGACGGTCACCCCCTGAGCTTCGAGGGCTTTGGCGGCGATACCGTCGGGCTGCGTGAACAGGGCCACCGCCAGATTGGCCGGTTCGATGAAGGCGATCTTGCGGGTCTGTGCGTCGGTCAACGACGCGGTCACCACCTTCTGCGCACGCGGCGTGAAGCGGCTGAAGTCCTGTTTGCTGTCCTTGCCCGGCACGAACCGCTTCTGCGCCGCCTGCCGGGTCACCCCGAGCGCTTCGCCGATATCACTCCACGACGCCCCCGAACGCCGGGCCTGGTCGACAAAATGCCCAAGCAGATGGTCGGCGAGGTCACCGAGATGCTGAGCCGCCAGCGCGGCGTCCTGCAGTTGGTCGAGTGGGTCGTCGTGGACCTTGACGATCGCCGAGATGAGGTCATCGAGTTTGATTGATTGAGTCATGCCGTCAACCATAGGTTGACACACTTCTTTCGTCAACCAGAGGTTGACAAGTACTGATGTACCTTCGTTTCACGCCCAGCTGAACAGCGGTCCCCAGGCGATCACCACCACGGCCGCCCATGCGGCGTACACCGGCAGGTAGGCGGTCTGCCAGCGTTCCAGCACCGCGACCGGACGATTGCCACGCACGAAAGCCAGGCCGAGCCGAGCCGACTCCGCGAGGTTGACCAGCAGGACGACATTGAGACACAGGGCGGCCGACCGGTTCGCGGTCAGCCCCAGTTCGGCGATCCGGCCGGCCATGGCGATCAGAACGACGAGGTCGACGACGATCGCCGTCACCACCAGCGCCACCTGCAGCCAGTCACCGAGACCGGGCGGGGCTTGCGGAGGCCGCGCGGACACCGCGTACAGCCACAGTGCCAGAACCAGCACCAGAATGACCGTCATCAGGATGAGCAGTTCGCGGTCGACGTCGATCAGGTCGGGGTCCGCGGCGAAAGCGATGAGCAGGGCCACTAGCAGCAGGATGGTCAGCGGTGAGAATACCCGCGCCAGCACCGGTGCGATGTTCTCGATGACGTTCTGCTTCGACTCCACCAACCACGCCGCGATCACCGTCGCCCCAGCCGAACCAAACGGCATGATCCATTCGGTCACAACATCTTCGACGTCGATGCCGACCGCGTGGAAGGTGCCGACGGTCAGGCCGATGAGCAGACCGCCACCGGCCGCAAGAAGGAAGTAGTACACCACCCACTCACCGGTGAACCGGACGAAGTCCATCCGGCGGCGCCCAGATCTCCAGTCACCGCCGACGTAGGCCACACCCATCAGCAGCCACAGGAATACCGGGGCGTGGATCGACGCCAACACCAACGTGTCGCCCGGATCGTCGTCGAAGGGGTAGACGGCCAACAGCACGCCGAAGGTTACGAATCCGATCGCCGTGATCGCGATCGCCGAGCGCGCCATGCCACGCTTCCACGCGAAGAAGCCCGCGAGCCAGGGGAGTACGAGCACCGATGCGAGCCGGACGGATACGTCCTCGTCCAGCCAGGCCAGTCCCGTCCGCAGCGTCACTGCGGCGCCGACGGCCAGGACGATCGCCACCCACAGGTCACGGCGCCCAGACCCGGACTCACCGGTGTCGTCCGACCCTATGACCAGTTGCTTCCACAGCCGGTCGGAGTGCTCCCGGGCGTATTCACGCGACAGGTCGTCGATGCGTCCCATTCGTTTGACCGCGACCAGAAACGCCTCGTCGTCCGCGAGTCCGAGGGCCTTGAGGTCGTCGACCTGCGAGCGCAGGTGCTCTTCGAGTTCGGCGATGTCCTCGCTTGCGAGGACGGACCGTCGCTGAACGTAGCCGCGCCACTGCTGGATGTGTTCTTCGCTCATGGGTTCAACGCCTGAGGAAGTGGGCCGATGTGCCAGACACGGTCCAGGACCTCACTCACCACGGCCCATTGGTCCTGTCGTTCGGCGAGGGTTCGGCGTCCGGCATCGGTGAGCGTGTAGTGCTTGCGCCGCCGGCCCTCCCCGGACGTCTGCCACGACGACTGCACGTATCCGTGCCGCTCCAGACGGTGCAGCAGCGGATAGAGCATCCCGTCGGTCCACTCCAGATTGCCCCCGGACAGCTCACGGATGCGCTTGAGGATGGCATAGCCATACGACGCGCCTTCATCGGCGAGGATTCCCAACACGAGTGGCGTCGCCGAGGCCGCCACCAGGTCCTTGTCGATGTGCACGCCAAACCTCCATACCTAGAACTACAAGGTAACAGTACCTCGGACCTCTAGGTATCAGGACGAGTGGTTGCTCATCGCAGCTTCGCAGGGCGTGATGTCATCGAGCCACTCACCGGAAGGTGAAGGTTCAGTTGCGGGCGGCCACCTCCGCAGCCCTGGCTGCCAACGCGTCGGCCACTGCGGTGAACTCGGCGAGTGCTGCGGTCAGGTCCTCGACGATCTCCTGCGCAATGATCTCCGGCGGTACACCGTCGTCGGCGTCGGTGAGTGAAGGGTCTTTGAGCCAGGTGATGTCGAGGTTCACCTTGTCCCGGGCGACGAGGTCGTCGTAGGCGTAGGCCTTGAAACGTTCGGATTCGACTCGTGCCGAACGGTCGTCGGCGTTGAACGCATCGATGAACGACTGTAGATGCTCGTCACGCAGCGGTCGCTGTTTGAGGGTGAAGTGCTCACCGGTGCGGAAGTCGTACACCCACAACCTGTCGGTCCATGGTCGGTTCGGCCGCGCCCGTTTGCGGTCGAAGAACAGCACGTTCGCCTTGACGCCGCCCGCGTAGAAGATGCCGGTGGGCAGACGCAGCAGGGTGTGGACGTCGTATTCGTTGAGCAGTCGCCGGCGAATCGTCTCACCCGCACCACCCTCGAACAGCACATTGTCGGGCACGACGACCGCCGCTCGCCCGTCGATGGCGAGCAGTGACGCGATGTGCTGAACGAAGTTGAGTTGCTTGTTGGTGGTGGTGACCCAGAAGTCCTGCCGGTTGTACGCGACATCCTCGCGTTCGGCGCGCCCATCGTCACCGACGACGGTGATCGATGACTTCTTGCCGAACGGCGGATTGGCCAGCACCATCGACGCGGTACGGGACGGCTTGGTGGCCAGCGCGTCATGGACATCGATCACCGGTTCGCCGGTGGCCTGCCCGATGCCGTGCAAGAACATATTCATGGTTGCGAGCCTGGCTGTGCCGTCTACCAGTTCGACGCCGCGCACTGTGCGGCCGTCACTCAGCGCCCGGCGCTGAGCCGGTGTCATCGAGTCACCGTGATGATGGGTGAGATACTCGACGGCCGCCAGCAGGAATCCGCCCGTACCGCAAGCCGGGTCGATGATGGTGTCGGCCGGGCTCGGGCGCATCACGTTCACCATGGCGTGAATCAGCGTTCGCGGGGTGAAGTACTGTCCGGCACCGGATTTCACATCCGACGCCGACTTCTGCAGAAGGCCCTCGTAGGCGTCACCGTTGAGGTCACCGCCGATGCTCGACCAGTTCTCCGAGCCGATCAGGTCGACGACCAGCTTCCGGAGCAGAGCGGGCTCCTGAATCCTGTTCTGCGCCTTACGAAAGACCACACCGAGGTTGGTGGTTTCCTTGCCGAGCTCGCTCAGGATACGGCGGTACTCCTCCTCAAGAGCCACACCGTCGAGCTTCGCAAGTCGTTCCCACGAGATGTCGAGTTCGGGCGGAAGGATCTGCACCGGGTTCATGAAGTTCTGCTGACGTTCGTCGGCCATCTTCAGGAACAGAAGGAAACTGAGCTGTTCCACATAGTCGATCGCCGACACCCCGGCATCGCGCAGGACGTCGCAGTAGCTCCATAGTTTGTCGACGAGGCGACGAAGTTCAGCGGCGTTACTCACGTGTCGAGGGTAGCCGCAGGCCACCCGCTCGATGTCCACCGGTTTCCCACGGGACATTTCTGCGGTCATCGACGACCTGATGGCGGTCCCAGATCCGGACTTGGTAGCGAAGCATCCGCAAACGCCATCAGGTCGTCGGGGCTGCTCTGATGTTCTACGAGAAAGTACAGGTAGGCGTCGTCGCCGTCGAAGGTGGTGCGGAACAGCAGATCGCTGTGCACCTGGCGCAGGTTGTCATCGACGAACGACACCGCGACCGGCTCGAGATGATCGAGGTCGATGTGCGCGGCGACTTCCGCCGACAACACCGACCGCAGTTCTGATCCGGCGTGTTTGGGGTCGCCGAACACCCGCCGGAACAACCTGTCATGCGGCTGATACGCCCGCTCACCCGAACCTCCGCTGATCACGAGTAACCATACGTGCCAGTACTGACAAATCAGTCCGAGCGCCGATGCCGACAGGGGCGGGGACAGGACGGCTCAGCAGATGTCAGTCGACGACGGCGCTGATCGAGTTTGCTCCACGCGCGAAGCGGGTGCTCCAGTCTGCGATCTGGCTGGCCGTGGCGTGTTCGATTCGGAGACGGGTGTCGTTGTCGAGTTCGCCGAATCTGGCTTCGAGCATGGCCACCAGTAGCTGTGACTGTCCCAGACTGATGCCTTGACTGATGCCCTGCTCGATGCCTTCTTGGCGGAGTCGTTGTGCTGTGGTCACGGCGGCCTCCTTAGCTTCTTGGCCCAGTTGCGCAGCGAAGTGCGTGATGTCGTCGGCCTGTGTTTCGCCGACTATTAGAAGATACGTGAAGAACACGACGAGCAGGGCTGGCTCCGTGTCGGCGACGGTCTGCCAGTCATCGAGTGAGGCACGCAACGTCGTCGTGACGTCGGCGTCTTTGGATGCCGGTCCCAGCAGGAGCGCGGCGATTCTTGCCGCCGGGGTCAGTGGCCGCGCTCGCATAGCAGCCTCGTCGACGACGGTCAGGTCGTCAAGGATGTACCGCACGTGGGGTAGAAGGTCGGCGAACGCGGTGGCGGCGTGGTCGCTGACCTTGATGATGTCGGCGATGTCGGTGGGGGCGGTCCAGCGCCGATGGCCTTGGTAGAGCACTACCGGCACGATCATTGGTAGGCCGGTCTTGCCCGAAGTCGTGGGTTCGGTCTTGAGGTGGCGTTCCCAGATGCGGACTTGGTAGCGCAGCATCCGGAAGGCCATCAGGTCGTCGGGGCTGCTCTGGTGCTCGATGAGAAAGTACAGGTAGGCGTCGTCGCCGTCGAAGGTGGTGCGAAACAGTAGATCGCTGTGCACCTGGCTCAGGTAGTCGTCGACGAACGATGCTGCGACCGGCTCGAGGTGTTCGAGGTCGATGTGTGCGGCCACTTCCGCCGACAACACCGAACGCAGTTCTGATCCGGCGTGTTTGGGGTCGCCGAACACCCGCCGGAACAACCCGTCATGCGGCTGATGTGCCGATTCACCCGAACCCCCACTGGTCATGGGAACAACCATACGGTCCAGTACTGACAAATCAGTTCGAGTGTTGTTTCCCACCTCGGACCCGTGCCTCGATTCGACACAGCAAACGTAGGTGCGGTTGCGCGTCTGCAGTGACGCGTTCAGCGATGACGCTCAGTTCGTCGACTCTGGCTTGGAGGTCTTCGAGGTCGTTGAGGAGCCAGTCGGGAACGTAACCCACGGCGGCGCCACTGGCGACGCACACGAGTTGGGCTCGCCCGTTCTTGGGATTGTCGGGTTCTGGTCGCAGCCGCAGGCGGTCGCCGTCCCGAACACGTGCAAGGTGGGTGCCATCGGCGTCAAGGTAGCGAACGCCTGAAGCCAGGAATCTGCTGACGACGACACCATCCGCATCGGCCATCAGGTCATCGACGAGATGGAAGGTGTCAGTTGCCCTGGGGCCGCCGGTCCGGGCCAGCAACTCCATCGGAGTGTCGACGGCGTCCGAGTCGATGCCGAGCGCGTGCAGGTAGCTGGTGAACGACTCACGCTTGCGCGACATGAGCCGGTTGACGAAGAACGCCGGCAAGCCGGTTGACACGTAGGTGCGTTCCATGTCGGGGAACTGGGTCAGTGGGTAGAAGTCATCGGTGGCTCGGGCGCTGGCGGTGTATTCAAACGCATACCGGCCGTCAACGAGCTCGAACAGGGTGCCCACCCGCACGAACTGCCGTGATCCGGGGTTCTGCCAGATCAGGAAGAGACGCCTGGCCACGCTGACATCGGCGACGGTAGCCACCCTGCAGGAAGCGCTAGTCACCGTCGAGGATCCTTTCCTTGTTGAGATGGAGAAGCTTCACTGCGAACTTACGCGCCGGGTCTGACAAATAGTCGGCGGGCACACTCGCCAGTAGACTTGCCACCTCATCGTCCGTGACCGCTGCGAGCTTGGCAATCCAGAAATCGCGCGCTTCACGGTCAGCCAGGCCCAGCGCCGTTGTAGCGAGATCCACAAGCCCAGGTCTGCCGTTGAAGTGATGGCTACGACCACGCCGCGCCCACTTGACCAGGCGGTTGCCGTCGAGTGAGAGGTTTCGAGCCTCCGCTTCTGCTACTTGGAAGCCGAGTGCGTTCCCATGGTCAAACGATGGCGCGAGGCTCAGTTCCCCGGCTCGCTCAATGACTGCCCAGTTCTCATGATGACGATCACGTCCAGCGACCCACGCGTCGAGCATTAGGTAACCGGCCCAGGCATCGAAGGCGGTTGTGATCGGTGCCCCGCACGACGTGGGTGCGGCAATTCCATCGAGCGCTCTGCGCACCGCATCGATCGTGTAGCGGTGGTACTCGCGTTCGGCGGTCGCGTCGTACTCCGGGTCTGTGAGCGTGAGCAGTTCGTTACCGTGAACGAGGCGATCATCCGCAGTGAGTACGGAACGCGACAGGACTCCTCGCTGCCCCTCGTGGGTTGCCGGGATGGCCGTCGCGGAGGGAATTGACAGCATGGTCGCCAAATGATGGACCGCCCACTCGACCCAATCCTCACCCATTGTCCGGCCTTGCGGCGCCCGCGCATACTTGAACAAGCAGCGACGACCGTCGGGGTCGACAACCCAGAATTTCGCTTTCGTTCCCAGCGGCTCGTCTGCCGTTTGAGGTTCGTCGGTGGTCGTTGCCACTGTCCAGGCGTCTACTGCTTCGACGTGCCATTCGTAGGACATCGATCACCTGGCGGTCCGGTAGTGTCGACTCATTTCGCAGCTGCCTTCCGCCGGCGCCGGGGCGGGGCGGCGGGCTGATGGTTGCGGGTCCGTTCGAGAGCGACACCCGCAGGTTCATCAGTTGGGTCTTGGTCGACGAGCCGGCCATTGAACGCCGAGCGTAGGAGCGCGCTGCGGAGAGTCGTGGATCTCGACCGCGACGTTCGCTGGGCGATATTTGCGTGTTCGAGCGCAAGTATTGCAGCGTCAAGTTCTTCCAACAGTACTTCCTGAGTCCTTAGTGGAGGCACCGGCAGCGACAATTCTCTGCACGTCGACAATGCAATATTAAATTGTCCTGCCGTTGCCTTGGCGGTGCTCTTTAGGAGACGAATAATAAATGGTGAACGCAAGCACAATGCAAGCCAGGATGGGTGAATCGAATCACCGGCACGGAAGGAGACAATCGCCTGATTTGTGTTCCATTCCGGGTAACTATCCGGCACTACGGCACTCTTACCGAGTGGTGGTCCGACAATATTGGTAACAACATCTCCCGGTAACGCAATCGACCGTTTCAGTTGCCCGTAGTGGGTGTCACGCGATACAAAGGTTGGATTCTTCGTGAAGTCAACCCTGCCCGCAGGGTCGATGTTGTATACTTTAAGGAAGGGTATCTCACCCTGGCCTTGCTGCATGAACTCAGATTTGGGTGTCGAGCCAGAGTTGATAGATTTACACAGGTCGGCAGCGAGTTTCCATGACCA
The DNA here is from genome assembly GCF_020438995.1 of Gordonia sp. (in: high G+C Gram-positive bacteria). Lineage (GTDB taxonomy): Bacteria > Actinomycetota > Actinomycetes > Mycobacteriales > Mycobacteriaceae > Gordonia. The sequence goes on along the minus strand of NZ_JAGQTN010000061.1, from coordinate 26,018 downwards.
ACCCTGGGGAAGCGAAGGAAGTCCCTGGTAGTCGAAGCGGTTGTGTTTGCCCTTCAGATCAGAGGCTGGCGCACCACTGATGGGAGTGCTCGTGGCAACGCCGAGGACCGTATGATCCACGAGTCTCGATATCAACAATTCCGCACGACGAGCTGCCGATACAAGAGTCAGTTCCGCAGCATCCAGTCGGGAGAGGTGGTCTTCAAGGGCCTCGACGATGCGGTGTTGCTCAGGGAGTGGGGGGAGGGGAATCTGAGTCGCAGCGAACCCGCTCGCCGAGATTTCTTTGAACGTCGACCCGCTTGCGCGACTCTCGATCTCGGGCGTGACGTACTTCAGTAGCCAATACAAGAACCTGCTGTCGATCAATGGCCGTGGGACTGCGGTCTTACAACCTTGGTTGGTCGCTACCGGCCCTGATGTGATTGCGATGTGCCCAATTGGGGCACGTGAGCTGAAAACAACAGAACCCGATGGAAATGTTCGTGCTGAGCAGGATTCATAGCCAAGCGTTGATAGGCTACGACGACCCGACCCGATAAACTTAGTCGCCTTGTTGCGAGAAAGGTCGTCCGGAGTCACCCACGCGACTTCATCACCCCAGTACTCGGCTACTTTGGTCTTTGGAGTCGCTCCTGAACCGATGTCTGCTACGTCCCCCAGAGTCGTCCACGCCCACCCCTGCGGCAGCTCCTGCTCCATCACGCGATCAGTTCCGTGTTCAACTCGTCGAGCAACTGTAGTGCTTCCTCTCGGGTGGTGATGTTGAAGTCGGTGGCGAAGCGTTGGCTGCCGCCGAGGTCGCTGAACGGGATGTGGTCGAGGTCGGTGATCTCCACGGCCATGTTGGTTTTGACGACGTCGCTGATGATGTCGAGCCAGCGGCGTTGCCTGTCGGTGTAGTCGACTCCGTGACGGTGCTGGTCGGACAGCCAGTGCGCGAGTTTCTCCTCGACTGTGGAGGCGAACGGCTGAATCTTCGACTCCGTTCCTGCACCGGAGTCTTTGGCGAGTTCGTGGCGCAGGATGGTGACCAGGTCGGGTACGTCGACCTTGTGCCCGGGATCTGCCAGTTCACCGAGGTCGGCGTAGGCACGCCACAAGGTTTCGATGCTGCCGATCGCGGGAACCCTCGCTACCCGCTCGGCGAGGGCTTTGAGTTCGGCGTAGGTGGGGCGTCCCGGCGCGCTGCCGTGCAGGATTTGCAGCACGGCGATCTCGTCGCGGTGTTCGGCAAGGTACTCGCGGAACGAGCGGACCGGTTCGTGGGCTCCCTCGCCGTAGGGGATGCGGTCGGTGCTGATGAGGGTGTCGGCGTTGACCTGGTCGAAGATCAGATCCTTCTTGCGGCGCAGGTCCAGGATCGCCTGCCGCAGTTCCGGATTGCTCGACAGCGGGGCCACACCACCATGGATTTGTGCTGCCACCTCGTCTTTTCCGCCGCGTTTCTCGGCAGCCAGCACGGCGTCGGTGTCGCTGGCGTCGGCGACCTGTTTGGCGATCTCGCGTAGTTCGACTCCGCCGGCGATCTCGGCCAGTTCGGCGGCTTCGGCGGCGTCCATCTGAGTGGCCAGCTTCGCCAGCCGCATCGCCAGGCTCGATGCCTCGTCGGGTGTGATCGTCAGATTCGCGGCCTTGTTCAGCAGCTTCTCCAGTGACACGCCGGGTTCACGTTCCATCGGCGTCGCATCCACCAGTGGTGATTCGGTGACGCCGACCGCGTCGACGATGACGAAGCGGTCCTTCGTGACGCCCTTGGCCACATCCGGGGTCAGCGCGGCGTAGTCGTCGGTGCCGATGATGCGGGAGCCGCGGCCCTTCATCTGCTCGAAATACACTGCCGACTGCACCGATCGCAGAAAGAAGACGCACTCGATGGCGCGCACATCGGTGCCGGTGGCGATCATGTCGACGGTCACCGCCACCCGCAGCGACGGGCTGTTGCGGAAGTTCTGCAGTAGGTGCTTGGGGTCCTTGCCCTCGGCTTTCGACTTGTAGGTGATCTTGGCGGCGAACTCGGCGCTCTCGTTGAACACCTCCCGCACCTGTTCGACGATCACGTCGGCGTGTGCGTCGGTCTTGGCGAAGATCAGCGTTTTGGGGACCGCGGACCTGCCCGGGAAGACCTCGGTGTAGAGCCGGTCCCGGAACGTGGTGAGCACCAGCCGGATCTGGTCTTCGCTGATCACGTCCCGGCCGATCGCATTGCCGGTGTAGGCGTAGTCGTCGTCGAGTTCGACATAGCGCTGCGCGCGGGTGCGGCGATCGCGGACCGGTACCACCGTTTTCGCTTCGATCCTCGCGCCCTGTTCGGTGATCTGTGTCCGGATCCGGTACACGTCGAACGGCACGTTCACCCCGTCGATCACCGACTCCTCGTAGGTGTACTCGCTGACGAGGTTCTGGTCGAAGAAGCCCAGCGTCTGTTTGGTCGGGGTCGCGGTCAGCCCGATGACCGGTGCGTCGAAATAGTCGAGCACCGCACGCCAGCGGCCGTAGATGGACCGGTGACATTCGTCGACGATGACCAGATCGAACGTCTCCGGTGGCACGTTCACGTTGTAGACCACATCGACCGGTGACTCCGGTTCGAACGTTTCGCCGTCCGCGTCGTCATCGACATCGGCGTCGGGGAGCTCCTTGCCCTGTAGCAGGCCGTACAGCCGTTGGATGGTGGAGATCGCGACATTGGTCGACCCGAGGACAGTGTGCCCGGCGAGGCGCTGCACGTTGTAGATCTCGCCGAGACGGCGGCCGTCGTCGATCGGCACATAGTTGTCGAACTCGGCCTGTGCCTGCTCGCCCAGATTGTTGCGGTCGACGAGGAACAGGATCTTTGCTGCGCCTGCGTGTTTGATCAGCCGGTAGCTCGCGGTAACCGCGGTGAAGGTCTTGCCCGCGCCGGTGGCCATCTGGACCAAACCCCGGGGACGATTGTCCTTGAGCGACTTCTCGATCCCGGTGACCGCCTGGATCTGGTTGGGCCGCAAACCCTTCGGGTCGAGTGTGGGGAGGTGCTGCAATCGGGCGCGGAAAGTCGGCGCGTCAGGCCGCTCGTCCGCCTGCTGCATCCAGGACCGCACCGTCTCCGGCTTGGCAAAGGTGAACACATCGCGTGAGCGCGGTTTCGGGTCGAGGCGGTTGGTGAACCGGGTTTCCGCACCGGTGGATTCGTACAGGAACGGCAGCGGTTCGTCACGTCGCCAGGCGGCGAGCTGATCCTCCTTGCGTAGTCCCACCGAGTATTTCGCGGTCTGCTGCTCCACACCGATCAGTGCGGTGCCCTCGCGTTTGGCCTCGATGACGCCGACGATCTTGCCATCGACATACAGCAGGTAGTCGGCGAAGCCGGTGGAGAGCCGGAACTCGCGTACGGCGACGCCGATGCCCGCAGCGGTATTGAGGTCGCCATAGTCCTGGACAACCCAGCCGGCCGCGACGAGTTGACGATCGATCTCCCGGCGTGCCTGCACCTCGTTGAGTGGCGGACGGCGCCGGAAAGCCTGCGAGAACGAGTTCCCCGCCGCTGCCGATACCTTCGCCGTGTCCTGGGTGGCGAGCGCGCCTGAACTCTGTAGGGCAGAGAGCTTCTTCTCCAGTGCGGCCAGTTTCGCGGCGACCACGGCTTCTCGTGCCTGCGCATCCGCAAGTGCCTTCTCGGCCGCCAGACGTGCTTCCGACTCGGCGGCCTGCGCGGATTTGGTGGCATTGAGCACGGTCAACGTCTCGGTCAGCTGCGTATGCGACTCGGCGAGCCGGCGGTTGATCGCGTCCAGCTGTTGCTGATCCTCGCGTCCGACCACTGTCGGCTGAGTGAGCGGCCGCGGTGCGATGAAACTCCGTGGACGCTGGTCGGCCGGAGACAGCGCAAGGTACAGCAGGTTGCCGAGTTCCCAGCACTGTTCGAGGGCCACCAAAGCAGCACGAACGTTGAACAGGTGACTGTGGGTGGCCTCGTTGCCGATCTTGCGGATGCTGTGCAGGGCGTCGGCGGCGCCGGACGTGAGAACCCCGGCACGTTCGAGGGTGGTAATGCGCTCGACCTGTCTGGATCCGTCGAACCGGGTGCCGCTGCGTTGAATCAGTTGCTCGGCGAGTACCTCACCGAACTGCCGGCACTTGATGAGCGCACCGTTCGGGTCGGTGTAGACACCGGACTCGGCACCCGCACCGTAGATGGCCAACAAGGGCTCAATCGGAGCGAGGACACCGAAGTTCACCGACTGCTTGGCGGCGTCGATCAATCCCGGATCGACAGTGTGCATTCCGCCCCCAAAACCTGCTGCGTAGTTCCGCTCCGTATCTTAGACGGCTCGCCTACACACCCAGTAGCACCAGGATCGACATCGTCTTTGACAGCGTGCTAGCCACCGCAGCGTCATCTCACCGCCGCGTCCATCAGGCAGGCCATCGACCGCTGGATGATAGTTACAAAACATCATCATGACGTTGTGATTGATTCATAGGCTCATATTGCGCGAGTACGGTATTTGCCTCATTGCTGTCGCGGTTGTCAGGTGTCAGGGGTGACGAGCACCACCTGGGGAAACGATGTGGCGTATCGGCCCAGGTCGCGGGTGAGGAGGCGATGGCCGGACACACCGGCATGCGCGCCTATGTAGAAGTCGGGTAGTGGTGTCGGCCGGGTGCCGCCCCGGCGCCGATATGCGAGAAAGGCTTTCCCGGCGAGGAAACCTGCGGACCAGGGGAGCGCCTCACGGATGAAGTAGTCGGTGGGCAGGAGGGCGTCGAGGTCTTCGATACGATCGAAGCCCACTGATACTTCGGCGTAGACGATCGGATTGATGATCACCGTGCCGCGGTCCATAGCCTCGGCGAGCGCTTGCCCGGACCAACCCGACCACACCGGATCATCGGTGAAGACGTCGAGCAGGACATTCGAGTCAACGAGGGTCGATTCACTCATCCCGAAGCAGTTTCATGAGTTCGTCGGTGGTGTATGCGGTAGTTGCGCGGCCGCGCATACGGGCCACCATCCGCTCACCGCGAGAGACGGCGGGAACGGTATGCACGATGCGCAACGTGTCGCCGTCGGCGATCACGTCGACCTCATCGCCCTCGACGAATCCGAATCGGTGCCGCAACTCAGCGGGGATGGTGACCTGACCTTTGCTGTTGAGTCGCACCGTGACCTCCTAGATAGCGTGTGTCGCGTACTACGTCTGACCCAGGATACGCCGGAACGGGTCGCTTGATCGAAGTCAGCAGGTGGTCAGCTATCGCTACTGAAGATCCGACAGTCGAAGTCGTCGGAGGTGTGCAGGAACTCGCACACTGCGAGGGTCTGCCGGCGGGACGTGGGAGACTACGCGGGGCAGTTTTACGTCAGCGAGCTGAGGTGGTGATGATGAGCGACGAACACGCGACCCTGACGCAGGCGTGGCAGGACAACCGGACGATCCAGAAGTCGGCGGCGGTGCGGCTGTTCGCGGCCACCAACTCCGCCCTGTACGTGACGCTGATGGAACGGCACCTCGACTTCGGGGCACGGCTGGCCGAACCCGAGCTGGCCGTCCGCCTCGAACGGGATATGACCGAACTCGACGCCGAGGACACCCCGACCGGCGTGGAGCTGATCAAGCTATGGGCGCGCAACGGGTGGCTGCACCGGGTCACCGACACTTCCGACGCCGTTGCTCCCAACATCTGTTACCTGACCGCCGACGCCCGGTCCGTCCTCGACTTCATGCGCCGGCGCCGCCGCGAGGACTCCGTGGCCACCGGCGGATCGATCAATGGCATCGCCGCCGGGCTGCATCGGGTGGCCGGGCAGGTGGCCGGTGATCCCGACCAGATCCGCGAGGATATCGAAAACCAGCTCGCAGATCTCGACGCCGAATTGGCCGATCTCGACGCCGGGGTCCGCCCCGAACCCGACCTGCGGATCGCCGCCGACGAGGCCCGCGCCATCGCCTACCAGATGGAACAGGTCATCTCCGACATCGCGCAATACGGCACGATGCTCGACCGCATCACCACCGCACTGCTCGACGACCCGAGCGACTCCGACCTGGCCTACCGCGACCGGCAACGGCAACTGTTCGACGACTACGAAACCCTGCTCGGGTCGTCGCAGAGCGCGTCGTATCACGCGTTCACCCGGATGATCCAGGATCCCGACCAACGCGCCCGGCTCTCGGCCGACATCGACACCGTCACCCGCAGCCTGCCCGACATGGAACCGGGTCTGCGCGCGGTGATGACCGACTTCTTTCCGCTGATCACCGAACAGATGGCCGAGGTGGGCCGCACCCGGCAACGCTGCGCCCGCCGCATCCGGCGGTTCGTCGCCGCCGGCACCCTGGAACAGAGCCGAGGTATCGCCCGGCAACTCAACGATGCCCTGGCCACCGCGAACGAGCTGCTCAAGGCCTCGCTCGCCGACCGGCGCCTGGGCTACGAGATACCGCTGGCCACCCCCGACCTCACCTCCATCGGCCGGGTCGCATTCGAGATCCGCGACCCGGCACCACCACCGCCCGCACTGCCGGGAGACACCGGCGGTGACCTCAGCTCATTCGCTTCCCTGGCCGGTCAGGTGGACACGGTCGAGCTGACGGACCTGGTCAACCGTGCGGTCGCCGACGGTCCGGTCGCATTGCCCGATGTCCTGGGCCGCCTCGACGAGGCGTATCTCGCGCACGTCATCGTCCTATGGTCGCTGGCCCTCAAACAGCCCGGCACCGCGCCGACGACCACCGAGATCGTGCGATTCCAGTCCTTGGAAGGTGACGACCGGATCATCGAGATCCCCGCCCTGATGTTCTCCGAACCGATCCCGACCGCCGACATCCTGATCGACGAGGTCTGAGGTACCCATGACCGACACCACCACCGATGTTCCCGACGAGTTCGCCGGCTACGACGACCTGCCCGCGGTACCGCTGACCTCCGCCGACCACGGCCCCAAGGTGCCGCGTTTCGACGGCGACGTGAGCGCACTGCCCGACCGGGCGTGCTGGGCGCTGCAGAACCTGCTGACCCGCCGCCACATCAGCGGTGAACGCCAGCCCCAATTGTGGTCGTGGGTGGCCGAATTCGCCGATGTCCTGCGCGTGCGGCTGTCCGAGCTGGACCTGCGGCTGCGGATCGTCGACGAGTTGCAGATCGCGTTCGTCGAGCAAGTCGGTTATGAATCTCGTTGGGGCCGAAGGCTGCTCAAACGCGAGACGATCAACACCTACGACGCTATCCTGGCGCTGCACCTGGCCAAGTACATGCGTGCCTCGCGCGAGGACAATGTGCTCATCACCCGCGAGGACATCCACGAGATGTTCGCCGGTGTCTCCAACACCATCGACCGCGACCTGGCGGCCTTCGACAAACGCATCGACCGTGCCGTCGACAAGATGGAGGAAATGGAGTTTCTGCGGGCTCAGCGCGATGACCCCGACACCTTCGTGCTGAGCCCGGTGATCACGGCAGTGATGACCGCCTCGGTGATCACCGACCTGCAACGGCAGTTCGAGCAGTTCATGTCCTCCGGCGACCAAGCCGACGACTCCGACAGCGCCCCGGATACGGACGCCGGTAACAACCGCCCGGACACGACCGAGGGAGCGGACTGGTGAGCACTATCGACCAATACCACCTGTCCCGGCTACAGCTGATCAACTGGGGCGTGTTCGATGGCTATCATTCGATTCCGTTCAGCGCCAACGGCGCACTCATCACCGGCTCCTCCGGCAGCGGCAAATCCTCTCTGCTGGACGCGATTTCGCTGGCGTTTCTGCCCGATCACCGGCGCAATTTCAATGCCTCCGGCGATGCGACGGCGGCAGGATCGTCCAGCGGCAAACGGACCGTCGGCAAGTATGTGCGCGGGGCGTGGGGGGAGCGGCGCAGCGGGACGAGCGCCGGCCGCGAGATCATGTACTTGCGCGGTACCGGACCGGCGTGGGCGGCGATCGCTGTCACCTACACATCCACCTCCGGCACGTCCATCACCGGCCTGGTCCTCAAATGGCTTGCCGCCGGCAAGCTGACCGACGCCGGCAGTTCGTACTTCATTCACGACGGCGACACCGACATCGTCGAGGTCTGCAACGAATGGGCGTCGGCGGGGTACAACACCTCCCGGTTCCGCGACCGCGGCTGGCGCGGCGGGCCGGGGGAGGGCAAATACCTCGCCACCCTGTACTCGCTCATCGGGATTCGCGGCTCCGATGCGGCTCAGCAGTTGCTCGGCAAAGCGAAATCGCTGAAAAGCGTTGGTGGCCTTGCCCAATTCGTGCGCGAGTTCATGCTCGACGAGCCGCGTAGCGTCGCCGGGATCAAGGATGCGCTCGACCAGATCGATCCGCTGGTGCAGGCCCGCGAATTGCTCGACGTCGCACGCCGCAAACGCACCATTCTCGGCAATATCGAGGAGGTCCAGGAACGGTACGCGGGGGAGTCGGCCACATTCAGCGTGCTCGACACCATCGACACCGACGCGGTGCGCGCCTACCTGAACAATCTGCGGCTGCGCACCGCCGGGCCGGAAATCGCTGACCTTGACGATCAGATCGCCCGCCTCGACGGTGACCTGAACTCACTGACCGCCCAGCACGATCAGTTGCGCGCCGACCACAGCAACCTGCTCTCGCGGATATCCACCTCCACCGGCGACCTCGCCCCACTGCAGGAGCAGCTCGCGGCTGCGCAGAAGTTCGCCGGTGAGGTGGCCATCAAACGCACCAACTACGAACATCGCATCGCCGCACTGGGTTTCGAGCTTCCCGATGACGGTAGCCAGTTCTGGGAACTACGCGACCAGCTGATGGACGACGCCACCCGCATCGACAGTCAACTCGAGGCGGGCAAGGCGCAGTTCGCCGAAACCCTCGCCCACGAGGTCGCCGTCCGCGGCCAGCGTGATGCGGTCGCCGCAGAACTCCACCGCGTCGAGCAGGCCGGGTCGACGCTGCCGCGAGCCGAACATGAGATGCGGCGCATGCTCGCCAACCACCTGCAGATCGACGAATCGGAATTGCGGTATGTCGCCGAACTGGTGGAGTTGCGTCCCGATGCGGGCCGCTGGCGTTTGGCGGTGGAGAAGGTGTTGCGTGGCGCGGGGCTGCGGCTGCTGGTGCCCGACGAGCATTTCCGGGCCGCGCTGCGCTATGTCAACAGCCACGACATGCGTGGGCGTATCCAGCTTCATCATGCCGAACAACACCCGATGCCCACCCCCGAACCGGGCACCCTCGGGGCGATGCTGCGCGCTGTCGACCCCGACCATCCGTGCGCCGCCGAGGCGCTGACCATCCTGGCACGGCTGGGAAACCATGTGTGCGTGGATGATCCGGCAGAGTTCCGCAATCATGCCAAGGCTGTCACCGATCAGGGCCTACGCAAGGATTCGGCCAAGCTGGCCGTCAAGGACGACCGGCAGGCGTTACGGCCGTCGCAGTACATCTTCGTCGGCCACGTCGACTCCAAGATCACCGCGCTGCGTGAGGAACTCGATCACGAGCAGCGCCTGTATGACGCCGCCCATCAAGCCAGCGCCGACCTGGACCGGGACCGTACCGAACTGCAACAGCGCCGCGACGCCTACCGACGGGTGTGTGAGCAGTTCACACAGTGGAGCGAGATCGACACCGACACCGCCGACGACCGTGTCGACGCTCTCACCGATCAGTACGAACTGCTGATGGATGCCAATCCTGATGTGGAGGCGCTGCAACGCAAGGCCGAGGAGATCTGGGAACAGGTGCGTGGGGCCATCTCCCAGGCAGCGTTGGTCCGCGACAAGATCGCCACCCACGACAAGCGGCGCACCCAGCTGCTGGACCTGACCGACCGGCTGACCCACGAACCCATCGCCGACCAGGCCGCCGCCACCCTCGACGGTTTCCGCGAGGAATCGGCGGCGGTACTCGATGTGCTTGCGCCCGAACCTTATCGGCAGGAACTGATGAAGGCGGTCAACCGGGACCGCGACCGCATGCGGGCCGACGCCCGGCGCTCTCGCGACGAACTGGCCCGCATCGTCGCGAGCTACGACGAGGAGTTCCCCGACGCCATCCCCAACGACAGCGACGACTTCGACGAACGCGTGCACGACTACGTGTCGGTGTGCCGCCGGATCGACGAACGCGAACTGCCGTCGGCCTACGAGCGGATGCGCCGACTGATCACCGAGCAGGCACCGGGCGCAATCCTGAGCCTGCACATGGCCGCCGACGCCGAGGAACGGCGCATCGTCGAGCAGATCGAACGCGTCAACTCCGGTCTCGGGTCGGTCGCGTTCAACAGCGGCACCCGGCTGCGACTGCAACCAGGGCGCAAAACCCTGCCCGCCGTGGCCGAACTCAACGAGAAGGCCCGGCAGATCTCCGCCCGAACCGCCGCCGTCAGCTTCGGCGACGAACAGGCCATCCTCGAGCAGTACGCCGACATCCTGTTGCTGCGCCAGCGCCTGGCCGGCGACTCCCCCGAGGACAGGGCCTGGACCCGCGACGCCCTCGACGTGCGCAACCGGTTCGACTTCTACTGCGAGGAACGCGACGCGAGCAGCGGGGAGGTCATCCGCACCTACAGCAACGCCGGCGACAACTCGGGCGGCGAGCAGGAAAAGCTAATGGCGTTCTGCCTGGCCGGTGCGCTCAGTTTCAATCTCGCAGCCCCCGGCAGCGACGACAACCGGCCACTGTTCGCCCAGCTGATGCTGGACGAGGCGTTCTCCAAGTCCGATCCGCAGTTCGCCCAGCAGGCACTCTCGGCGTTCCGCAAGTTCGGTTTCCAGCTCGTGATCGTCGCCACCGTACAGAACACCAGCACCATCCAGCCCTACATCGACAACGTGGTGATGGTGTCGAAATCCGAGGGCGTCGATGGCCGGCCCACGGCGTCTGCGCTGTCCACCTCGATCCAGGGTTTTACCGAGGTACGGCGCACCAACGCGGGCCGGCTCCCGCTGTAGCGCGGGAGCCGGCCGGCGAGGTGACTACTCCGCGGAGGCCAGAGCGCTGTTGAACGTCTCGCTCGGGCGCATCACGGCGTCGGTCTTGACGTTGTCGGGGGCGTAGTAGCCGCCCAGATCGACTTCCTGACCCTGCACGGCGGCGAACTCGGCGACGATCGTGTCCTCGTTCTCGGCCAGTGCCTGCGCCAGCGGCGCGAAGTGCTCGGCCAGTTCCGTGTCCTCGGTCTGTGCGGCCAGCTCCTGCGCCCAGTACATGGCGAGGTAGAACTGGCTGCCGCGGTTGTCGAGCTCACCAGTGTTGCGCGAGGGGCTCTTGTCGTTCTCCAGCAGTTTGCCGGTCGCGGCATCGAGGGTCCGGGCCAGCAGGCCGGCCTTGGCGTTGTCGGTCTTGCGGCCCAGATCCTCCAGGCTCACCGCCAGCGCCAGGAACTCACCGAGCGAATCCCACCGCAGGTGGTTTTCCTCCACGAGCTGCTTGACGTGCTTGGGCGCCGAACCGCCCGCACCGGTCTCGTACAGTCCACCACCGGCCATCAGCGGCACGATCGAGAGCATCTTGGCGCTGGTACCGAGTTCGAGGATCGGGAACAGGTCGGTGAGGTAGTCACGCAGGATGTTGCCGGTCGCGGCGATGGTGTCCATGCCGCGAACGACCCGTTCGAGCGAGTACCGCATCGCTCGCACCTGCGACATGTGCGAGATGTCCAGGCCCTCGGTGTCGTGATCTTGGAGGTAGGTCTCCACCTTCTTGATCAGTTCGTTCTCGTGCGGACGGTACGGGTCGAGCCAGAACACCACCGGCGTACCCGAATTGCGCGCCCGGTTGACCGCGAGCTTGACCCAGTCCCGGATCGGGGCGTCCTTGACCACGCACATCCGGAAGATGTCGCCCTCTTCGACGTTCTGCGACAGCAGTACCTCACCGGTGGCGATGTCGACGATGTTGGCCACACCGTCGGCCTGGATCTCGAAAGTCTTGTCGTGCGAACCGTACTCCTCGGCCTTCTGCGCCATCAGGCCGACGTTGGGCACGGTGCCCATCGTAGTGGGATCGAACGCGCCGTTGGTTTTACAGAAGTTCACAACCTCCTGATAGATGCGCGCGAACGTCGACTCCGGGTTGACCGCCTTGGTGTCCTTCGTGCGCCCGTCGGCGCCGTACATCTTGCCGCCGGCCCGGATCATCGCCGGCATCGACGCGTCGACGATCACATCGGAGGGGGAGTGGAAGTTGGAGATACCGCGCGCCGAGTCGACCATCGCCAGTTCCGGCCGGTGCTCGTGGCACTCGTGCAGATCATCGATGATCTCTTCACGTTTGGTCGCCGGCAACGCCTCGATCTTCGAATACAGGTCCGACAGACCGTTGTTGACGTTGACGCCGAGTTCGTCGAACAACTCGCCGTGTTTGGCGAAGGCGTCCTTGTAGAAGGTGCGCACGGCGTGACCGAAGACGATCGGGTGTGAGACCCGCATCATGGTGGCCTTGACGTGCAGGGAGAACATGACGCCGGTCTTGTAGGCGTCGTCCATCTGCTCCTCGTAGAACTCGATGAGGGCCTTCTTGCTCATGAACATGGAGTCGAAGACATCGCCCTTGCCCAGGGACACCTTCGGCTTGAGGACGATGGTCTCACCGGCGGTGGTGACCAGTTCCATCCGCACGTCGCAGTCACGGTCGATGGTCATCGACTTCTCACCGTGGTAGAAGTCGCCGTCGCGCATATGCGCGACATGCGTGCGTGAGGCCATCGACCACTTACCCATGCTGTGCGGGTGTTTGCGGGCGTACTCCTTCACCGCACGCGGCGCACGGCGATCGGAATTACCTTCACGCAGAACAGGATTGACGGCGCTGCCGAGGCACTTGGTATATCGATCGCGGATCTCGCGTTCGGCGTCAGTGCTCGGGTTCTCCGGGAGGTCGGGGATGTCGTAGCCCTTGGCCTTGAGTTCTTTGATGGTGGCCACGAGCTGCGGCACAGACGCGCTGATGTTGGGCAACTTGATGATGTTGGTGTCCGGGTTCTGGGTCAGTGCGCCCAGTTCGGCCAGATTGTCGGGCACGCGCTGCTCGTCGGTCAGGTTTTCCGGGAACTCCGCCAGCACACGTGCCGCAACCGAGATGTCGCTGGTTTCGATGTTGATCCCAGCTGCGCCGGCGAAGGTGCGGATGACCGGCAAGAACGCGTGCGTCGCCAGCATCGGCGCCTCGTCGGTCAGGGTGTAAATGATGGTCGGCTGCTCCACGTGCATGTCCCGCTTTCGTCTCCGGTTGTCCGGTCCGGTCACGATCAGTGGCCCGAACCGTATGAGCGTTACCAGTATCACTTGTCGAGAGTGGTCGTGCCCAGGCACACCCTGTGCCGGTGACCCGGCACACTCTTCCCCTTGACCTTATCCATCGGAAGGCTCTCGACGCGGGTAAACCGGGCGTCTTCGGTTTGCCGAAGCGAATGATCCGCGCCTAGCGTGAGAATTCGTGGCGTCGGTCGTTGAGAACAAGGTGTGGTCACAAGGACGTTCGGGGCTGGCGTTCGCACTGATCTCGGCACTGAGCTTCGGGCTCTCGGGTGCGCTGGCCCGGCCGCTTCTGGAGTCGGGGTGGAGCAGCGGCACCATTGTGACGATCAGGATCGGTGTCGGCGGCCTCGCGCTGGTCCCAGTGGCGTTGCGCGACATGCACGGTCGGTGGTCGTTGCTGCGCAAACACGCACTCACGATCGGGTTGTACGGGTTGTTCGGCGTGGTCATCGCGCAGTTCTGCTTCTTCTCGGCGATCCAGACGATTCCGGTGGCGTCGGCGATGCTGATCGAACACACCGCACCCGTGGTCGTCCTGTTGTGGCTGTGGGCCGCACACCGTCAGCGACCGAGTGCGCTGTTGTGCGTCGGTGTCATGTTGTGCGCGATCGGTCTGCTCTGCGTTCTGGAAGTGACCGGTGGCGGGGGTCTCGACGTCGCCGGGGTGCTGTGGGCCACCGCCGCGATGGTCGGGGCCGTCGGCTACTTCTTCATTTCCGCCAAACCGCACCGGGACCTGCCGCCGTCCGTACTGTCGGCGGCCGGAATGATCGCTGCAGCAGTGCTTCTGGGAGTCCTGGGGTCAGTGGGCCTGATGCCCTTCGACATCGGTGACAGCGCTGCCGACTTCACCGGGTTTTCTATTCCGGCCTGGCTCGCACTACTCGGTCTGGCGGTGATCACCGTCGCCGTGGCCTATCCGACCGGTATCGTCGCCGCACGCATCCTGGGCGCCCGGCTGGCCTCGCTCATCGCTCTCACCGAGGTGATCGCTGCGACGATCTGGGCGGCGGTTCTGCTCAGCGAAGTTCCGTCGGCGATCCAGCTGGCCGGCGGTGTGCTGGTGATCGCCGGTGTGGTGTGCGCGAAACTCGGCGAACCGGAATCCGCCGCCGACGCGGGCCGTGAGGTGGTGGTCGGCGCACCCGACGTCGTTGACACCTGCGGACTTTCCGACGAGCCGCCGGGGCCCGACGCCGCCGACTGCAACCCGCCGCGCGCGTAGTGTCAGGTACCGGCAATCTGCGCGCCGACCAGTTCTGCGATCGCCAGACTCGATGTCAGACCCGGGGATTCGATGCCGAACAGGTTGATCAGTCCGGGGACACCGTGGTCGGCCGGCGTGGAGATCCGGAAATCGGCGGCCGGCGAACCCGGCCCGCCGAGCTTGGGCCGGATGCCGGCGTAGTCGGCGACCAGTTCGCGTTCGGTGACCGCGGGCCAGTACCGTTCGATCGCGGCGACGAACTCCGGCACCCGGTCGACGTTCACCGTGTAGTCGAGACCGTCGATCCATTGCACATCGGGATCGTCGATCCATTGCACATCGGGACCGAATCGCGCATTGCCGGCGAGGTCGAGGGTCAGGTGCACACCCAGACCGCCGTCGACGGGAAGTGGATAGACCAGCCGCGAGCACGGCGCCGGGCCGGCGGCGAGCCGGAAGTAGGTGCCCTTGGCCAAGTACCGGTCGGGCAGCGCCCCGGCGGCCAGTCCTTCGATGCCGCCGCCGACCTCCTGGGCACCCAGACCTGCGGCATTGATCAGCCAGTCGCAGGCCAACGATCCCGCGCCGTCGACATCGACCTCCAGGGCGCCGCCTCTGCACCGCGCGCCGGTGACGCGGCTGCGGTAGGCGACCTCGGACCCCGCACCCGTCGCATCGGCCAGCAACGCCCGCATCAGCGCCGCAGCGTCGACGATGCCCGTCGACGGTGACAGCAGACCGGCGACCGCAGTGATCTCCGGTTCGAGTTCACCGATCTCGTCCGCATCGATCGCCCGAATATCGTTGACACCGTTGTCGATTGCCGCATCGGCGAGCGCTGCCAGTCGTCCGCGCTGATCATCGCAGGTGGCGACGATCAGCTTTCCGATCGCATCGTGGGGGACGGCGTGGTCGGCGCAGTAGCGGTACAGCAGGCCGCGTCCACGCACACATAGTCGCGCCTTCAGACTTCCTGCCGGATAGTAGATTCCGGCGTGGATGACCTCGGAGTTGCGCGAGCTGATGCCCGTGCCGAAGGTGTCGGCGGCCTCCAGGATCATCACCTCCCGCCCGGCGACGACCAGTTCCCGCGCGATGGCCAATCCGACGACCCCGGCGCCCACGACCACACACTCGACCCGATCGGTCACGGACCTCACCTCCTGCCGACTCCGCTGACATTCTCCGGCAATGGTGTCAGGTCCGGCCACGGGGCCGCGGATGTCACAGCGGATCGGCCCGTCGTGCGGTGACGACGGGCCGATCCGCTGTTGTGTTGTGGTGACTGTGCTGTCAGCCGGCGGCCGCGAGAGGACTACCGGGGAACGCGCTCCGGTAGGCCCGGCGCGGACGGAACGGCTTCCAGTCATCGAGTGGCTCAGCCAGCCGGTCGAGGACCACGTGCGCGGCCGCCACATTGGCGCCCAGGCCGCAGTGGCTGCCCCGTACCTCGACGTTCTCGCTCATCGGTCCCGGCTCGACCAGACACGACTGCCAGTGCACGATGCCGTCGGCGCGACTGTAGATCGACGTCAACGGTTGGGCCAGGCCGTCCTTGCGGGCGGCCACCCATGCTTCGAAGGCGTAGTCGGGCAGATGCCGGGAGGCGAACATCTCGTACGCCGCCGACGCCCGCGACTGGCTGCGGTGTGACATATTGAGCGGGCTGCCCAGGGTGATCACCCGGTCGACATCCTCAGGACGCAGTTTTGCCACCTCCCGGGCGAGCAGACCACCCAGGCTCCAGCCGATCACGCTGATCGGCCGACCCGACCGGGCCACCAGGTCGTCGACGCGGCCCTGGATGCCCGACAGGATGCCGTTGGTGGGGCCGACGTTGACGCCGAGCTTCCAGCCATGTGCCTGGTAGCCGGCCTCTTTCAGCACCCCCCGCAGCGCGCGGGTGGAACGGTCGTCGGCCATCAGCCCGGGTAGCACCAGGACATGCCGGCCATCGCCGCCGCCCGCGTGTTGCATGGTGAGCAGCTTCTTGCTTGAGGCGAACCCGATGTGCTCGGCCATCGCGCGGTGCGGTTCGGTGAGGTAGTAGAACCAGTGCGGTGGTTCTATCTCTCCGGTGTGTTCCATCTTCTCGACCACGTGGGTCACCTCCTGGTGCGGACTTTCGTTCCTGACGCCGTGTGCGGCGTGGTCAGTGGTGGGCAGCCGCTCGCGCGGCGCGATACTCGGCGACCGCTGCCTCGAGCGGAGCCCGCTCGATCGAGCGCTTGAGAATCTTTCCGGACGGCCCCTTGGGGAGTGCGTCGACGAACATCACCGCACGTGGATGCTTATATGCCGCAAGGCGTTCGGCGGTCCACGCCTTCACGTCGTCGGCACTCAACTCCGCATCGGGTCCGATGGCCACCACGGCGACGATCTCCTCACCGTAGTGCGGATCGGGAACACCGACGACTGCGGCCTCGACGATGTCGGGGTGCGCGTATAGGACTTCCTCGATCTCGCTCGGGTACACGTTGTACCCGCCGCGGATGATCAGGTCCTTGGCCCGGTCGACGATACGCACGTTGCCCTCGTCGTCCATTTCGGCGATGTCGCCGGTGCGAAGCCAGCCGTCGGGGCTGATGGTCTCGGCGGTGGCCTCGGGTCGGTTCCAGTAGCCGCGCATCACCACCGGTCCCCGGACGAACACCTCGCCACGCCCCCCGACCGGGGCGGGTGTGCCGTCGGCGAGGCGGATCTCGACCTCCATCTCGGGTGCTGCCGGTCCGACGGTGCCCGCCGGCGCCTCCGTGCCCGGCTTGGAGAACGTCGCGATCGCGCACGTCTCGGTCATTCCGTAGCCCTCGGAGATCTTGCACTCGAACCGACGGTGGAAGGCTTCACGGACCTCCAGCGGCAATGACGCGCCACCGGATACCGCAAGCCGCAGATGCTCGAACGCGTCGGCCGGGGTGTCCTGCGAGCTGTGCAGCATGGCGTTCCACATCGTGGGCACGCCTTCGACCAGGGTCGCACGATCTTCGATGATCATCTCGATGAACTGCTGGGGATGGAATGTCGGTGCCAGGCTCATCGGGCAACCGGCACCGATCGACGCCAGCAGAACCGATGCCTGGCCGAACACGTGGAACAGCGGAAGGGCGGTGGCGATGCGGTCGTTGGGGGCGGTGCCGCCGAGCTTGATCGCGATGCGGGCCGCCGAGGTCAGATTGCCGATGGTCAGTTCGGCGCCCTTGGGTTTGCCCGTGGTGCCCGAGGTGTAGAGGATACAACCCACCTCGTCCTCCCCGCGGTCGACGGCCTCGGTGAGGGGAGTGCCACGGTCGGCCTGCGCACCGTGGGCGAGCGCCAGAAACTCGATGCCCGCGGCCTCGGCAGCCTCGCGCGCGGCCTGCGAGACACTGTCCCAGGCGATCACGAGCTTGCAGCCGGCGTCGGAGATGTAGTAGCCGAGTTCGCTCGGGGTGCACAGCGGGTTGACCGGCACGATGATGGCGCCGGCCGCGTTGATCCCGAGGTAGGCCACGACGAACTCGGGGAGGGTCGGGGCGATGAAGAGCACGCGGTCACCGGGTTCGATACCGATGTCGGCGAGCATGCCCGCGTACGCGAGCGTGGCGTCGGCGAGCTGCTGGTAGGTCAGGACGGTGCCCGCGCCGCGCGCCGCCTCCTGCTCGGGATCGGCTGCCGCCTGGGCGAACACCGGGTCCGATAAGCTGGTCATGTCGATACTCTCCTTGCTGGGGGGTTTGCCTCACCGCGGTGTGTTCATCGTGGTGTCTTATCGACCGGCCCCGTCGTCGTTGCCTCGGCGACGGGGCCTCTCGCATTCGATCAGTCGATCATTACTCCGACTTGGTGCCGGCGTCGGCGCCGTCCTTGGTGGCCCGCTCGATGACAGCGAGGGTGAAGTCGCGCTGTGCTTCCAGAAGACGCTGTGCCACCTGGAAGTTCGCCTCGACGACCTCACGCGGGCTGGGGAGCTCGGGGAAGTTGCCGGGCAGGTTCTTGCCGAACTCGGGCATCTGGAATCCGCTGGGCAGCAGATTGACACGACGGTCGAGGTTGGGCAAGGACTCCTTGGCACGCTCGACGGCGGCGACCCACTGGTCGGTGAGCTGGGTGGTGATATCGGCGTAGCTGCTCATGATCTGTTCTCCTTGCTGGGATGTGGTGGCTGGGACCGATGGGGCGTCAATCGCCGACCATCGTCCGGTACAACTGCACAAGCGCCGATCGCTGACCTTCGGTCAGGCGGTCGTCGTGGCGGATGGCGTCCTCAACCGAGCATTTCTCCTCAGCCGGAGTCGTCGGCAGCCAGCCGGCCATCCGGAACAGAACGTCGGGTTGGAGGTTGAGACCCTTCGCAAGATTGGTCAGTACCTGTGCTGATGGCTGGTACCGACCCTTCTCGATCTGACTCAGGTACGAGTCGGAAACCTCGGCCATCCGTGCGAGATGTCGGACGGACAGCCGGGCGATCTCCCTCTGCGCCTTGATGTAGCGGCCGAGATCGTCAATCGCCTCTTCATTGAAGGGGGTGCTCATCGTTCTCCTCTACCGAATTCCGTTCGCTCACCCCTGTGGAAAATCCCTGTGCGGGAAGCCGTTCCCGAGGTGGTGAACCCGTGCGTTGCTTAGCATACAACGCATATGCGTTGTATGCAACGCATGATCGCGGATCAGGTAGGTGCATCCATCGCGGGCGTCATCGCCAGCCTCCCTCTTCAAGTTGATTCGATTGTGACTCACATCTCATATCAAGTTCAAATGCATACCACTGATGATTTACATTCATAGGATGCATGTCAGCGACCTGGATCTGAACCTCATCCGCGTCCTGCACACACTGCTCGAAGAGCGCCACGTCAGCAGGTCCGCCGAGCGCCTCGGGCTGAGTCAGGCCGCCACCAGTCATGCACTCGGACGCCTCCGCAAAGCCTTCGGTGACCCACTGCTGGTGCGGGTCGGCAGGGAACTGGAACCGACCCCCGAGGCCGAGCGGCTCGCACCCATCACCGATCAGGTGATGCGGTTGCTCACCGAGGCATTGCAGGCGCCCGGTTTCGACCCTGCCACCACCACAGCGTCGTTCACGCTCGTCATTCCGGATTTCCTTGCGGTGGAAGTTCTTCCGCCGCTGACCAGGCTGCTGCACCGACAAGCTCCCGGCGCGAGCATGGACAGCCACAGCATGCCCACCGCGGTCGGCGAACCACCGAGCGGTTCAATCGACGCGATCCTGTTGCCATCGGACCGCATTCCACCGGAGCACTCGTCGCTGTTCGCCTGTACCGTCGGCTGGCACGGCCTGGCCGCGGCGACCAACGACCAGGTGAGCGATTCGATGACGCTGGCCGAGTTCTGCCGGCTACCACACCTGGTGGTCGACGGGGCGCTCGTGCACAATCGTGTGGACGCCACCCTGGCCGGACGCGGCCTTTCCCGCAATGTAGTTCTGCGACTGACCAATTCCGAACTCATCCCCGAGATCATCGCCGAGACCGATCTGGTGACGATCGGCGCACTTACCTCACCCGTCGGGCCGGATCTGCGTTCGTTCGCCACACCGTTGGAGCTGCCACCGCTGGACTATCGCATCACCTGGTCGCACCGGCTGACCGGCGATGCCGCAAGCACCTGGTTCCGGCAGCGCGTCGCCGAGGTCTGCCACCAGCGGATCTCCCCGTCGCAGCAGTGATCTCAGCCGGACGGGCGGTCTGTGCAGGGAGCGCCCGACACTGGCATGCGAGGCGCATATCGTCATACATACTGATAGGTGTACAGTATGGGAAATGGTCGGGTAGCTCGACGACCCGCACATCTGGACCATGCACCTGCGCTCAGCGGCGCCGATTGAGAGGATGACTGCGATGGACAAGCTCGACTACCAGGCTGTCGACGTCGACAACCACTATTACGAACCGCTCGACGCGTTCACCCGCCACCTGCCCAAGGAGTTCCGGACGCGCGGGGTGCAGATGGTCCGCAACGGCAGACGCACCATGGCGGTGATCGGCGAGCAGGTCAACCACTTCATCCCCAACCCCACCTTCGACCCGATCATCGAGCCCGGCTGCCTCGATCTGCTGTTCCGCGGCGAGGTTCCCGAGGGCGTGGACCCGGCCAGCCTGATGAAACTCGACAGCCTCGCCGACCATCCCGAGTATCAGAACCGCGAGGCCCGCGTGAAGATCCTCGACAAGCAGAACCTCGAGACCGTATTCATGCTGCCGACCTTTGCCTGCGGCGTGGAACAGTCACTGCGGCACGATATTCCGGCGACGATGGCCTCGCTGCACGCCTTCAACCTGTGGCTCGATGAGGATTGGGGCTTCAACCGGCCGGACGGCCGCTTCATCACCGCCCCGATGATCTCGCTGGCCGACCCGGACGAAGCGGTCAAGGAGGTCGAGTTCGTCCTGGCGCGCGGCGCCAAACTGGTGCTGGTGCGTCCGGCACCCGTTCCGGGCGTGGTCAAGCCGCGCTCGCTCGGTGACCCGCTGCACGATCCGGTGTGGGCTCGTCTGGCCGAAGCCGGTGTGCCGGTGGGCTTTCACCTCAGCGACAGTGGCTATCTCGCGATCAACGCGATGTGGGGCGGCAAGGGCCGGTTCGAGGGGTTCGGCCGCCGCGATCCGCTCGACAACGTGCTCTCCGACGACCGCGCCATCCACGACACGATGGCCTCGATGATCGTGCACCAGGTGTTCTCGCGGCATCCCAAGCTCAAGGTGTGCAGCATCGAGAACGGTTCCTACTTCGTGTACCGGCTCATCAAGCGGCTCAAGAAGTCTGCCAACAATGCGCCGTACCACTACCAGGAGGACCCGGTCGAGCAGCTCAAGAACAACGTGTGGATCGCCCCGTACTACGAGGACGACGTGAAGCTGCTGGCCGCCACGATCGGCGTCGACCGTATCCTGTTCGGCTCGGACTGGCCGCACGGCGAAGGCCTCGCCGACCCGACGAGCTTTACCGCCGACATCCCGCAGTTCCCCGAGTTCAGCTACGAGGACACCCGGAAGGTCATGCGCGACAACGCTCTCGATCTCGTCGGGCTCAACGTCACAGCAGCGGCGACATAGCCCTCACCGGCGACCCACACCGATGCCCACTCGCTCCCGGCGAGTGGGCATCGGTGTTTTTCAGAGGTATTTCCCGTGATATCCGGACGCTTGGTCAGGCGGTGAGGCCGGCCGTCAGCAGAGTGGCCAGCTCGCGGTAGGCGTGTGCATCATCGAGCCCGGTGGCCTCGCGGACCAGGCCCTGCTGGATGCGTGCCATCGTCGCCGCGGCGACGTCGGCGGCGAAGGCGGCGTGCACGTCCCTGAACTCTCCGGCCCGCACACCAGCGTCGACCAGTTCGGCCACCCGGGCGGCCGCGAAGCGGGTGTTCTGCTCGTAGACCTCCCGCGCCGGCGCAAAGCCGTCGAGATCGGTCATGAACTGCGCGGACGCGCCACCGAGTGCGGTGCCGACGGCCGACACGTAGGCGATGATGCGGTCGCGGGCACCCGAGGTGGCCGCGACCTGGGCCTCGACATCCTCGGTCGCGCGGCGGAAGAAGTGGATCGTGGCGGCCCGGACAAGTTGTTCCTTGCTTCCGGCGAGTGTGTACAGCGTCGACTTGGAGCACTTGAGGGAGGCCGCGATCTCATCGAGCGTCAGGTGCGCGAATCCGTCGGCGAGAAACAACCGCACGAGTGCATCGAACAGCTCGGTCCGGCGGCGGGTGGCGAACTGTGGCCCGGTCATGGACGAAATAGTACTGACACACCTCTTGCAGTACTAGTTCCCGAACAGTACTGTCACTGGTAATTTAGTACTGTTTCAAGTTCAGGGAGTTTCGCATGGCCGTTGACCGACTCTTGCCGACCGACGAGGCACGCGACCTCATCGCACTCACCCGCGACGTAGCCGACAAGGCACTGGCCCCCATCGCGGACGCCCACGAAAAGGCCGAGACATACCCCGACGGCGTGTTCGCGACACTCGGCGCGGCGGGACTGCTGAGCCTGCCATATCCCGAGGAGTGGGGCGGGGGAGCGCAACCGTACGAGGTGTACCTGCAGGTCCTGGAGGAACTGGCCGCTCGCTGGGCCGCCGTGGCGGTCGCCGTCAGCGTGCACAGCCTTGCCTGCCATCCGCTCACCGCATTCGGCACCGACGAGCAGAAACAGCGGTGGCTGCCGGACATGCTCGGCGGGTCGACCGTCGGCGCCTACAGTCTGTCCGAGCCGCAGGCCGGTTCCGATGCCGCGGCCCTGGCATGCAAGGCCACCCCCTCAGCCGACGGCCGTGGCTATGTGATCAACGGCAGCAAAGCATGGATCACCCACGGCGGTATCGCCGACTTCTACAACCTCTTCGCCCGCACCGGCGAAGGCTCCAAAGGGATTTCATGCTTCCTGGTCCCCAAAGGCACCGAGGGACTGAGCTTCGGCAAACCCGAGGAGAAGATGGGGCTGCACGCAGTACCCACCACCGCGGCCCACTACGACAACGCCGCCATCGACGCCGACCGGCGCATCGGCACCGAGGGCCAAGGGCTCCAGATCGCTTTCAGCGCACTCGATTCCGGGCGACTGGGCATCGCCGCTGTGGCGGTCGGCATCGCACAGGCCGCCCTCGACGACGCCGTCACCTACGCCCAGGAACGAACCACGTTCGGCCGCAAGATCATCGACCATCAGGGCCTCGGATTCCTGCTGGCCGACATGGCCGCCGCCGTGGATTCGGCCCGCGCCACCTACCTCGACGCCGCCCGCCGCCGCGACGCGGGACTGCCGTACTCGCGCAACGCATCCGTGGCCAAACTCGTCGCCACCGACGCCGCCATGAAGGTCACCACCGATGCGGTGCAGGTGTTCGGCGGCTACGGCTACACCCGCGACTTCCGCGTCGAACGCCTCATGCGTGAAGCCAAGATCACCCAGATCTTCGAAGGCACCAACCAGATCCAGCGGCTGGTCATCAGCCGCAGCCTGACCACCGGCGCGTAGCCACCACCTGCTCCGCACAGAAAGAAGCACCATGAACATCGACACCTCATCCGTCGCCGTCATCACCGGCGGAGCCTCCGGCCTCGGCAATGCCACCGCCCGCGCACTGCACTCCCGCGGCGCGCAGGTCGTCCTCGTGGACCTGCCGTCCTCGGACGGCCAGAACGCCGCAAGCGCTATCGGTTCCGGCGCCCACTTCGTCGCCGCCGACGTGACCTCGGCCGACGACGTGGCCGCCGCGATGGACTTCGCCGCGACACTCGGATCGGTCCGCGTGGTGGTCAACTGCGCCGGCGTCGCCACCCCGGGAAAGGTCCTCGGCCGCAAGGGTGTGCTGCCGCTGGACGCATTCGAACGCGTCATCCGCATCAACCTGATCGGCACATTCAACGTCATCCGCCTGGGTGCGGAGAAGATATCGCAGACCGAGCCGGTCGACGGCGAACGCGGCGTCATCATCAACACCGCATCGGTCGCCGCGTTCGACGGCCAGATCGGTCAGGCCGCCTACGGCGCGTCCAAGGGTGGTGTCGCCGCGCTGACCCTGCCTGTGGCACGCGAGCTCGCCGATCACCTGATCCGCGTGGCGACGATCGCCCCCGGCATCTTCGAGACACCCATGATGGCCGGCCTCCCCGAGGAGGCCCAGCGCTCTCTCGGACAGCAGGTGCCGCATCCGTCGCGGCTCGGCAAGCCCGCCGAGTACGCCGCCCTCGCGATGCACATCGTCGACAACCCGATGCTCAACGGCGAGACGATCCGGCTCGACGGCGCGATCCGGATGGCACCCCGCTAGTCAGAAGAGCCCGCCGAGCCACAATCCCAGCCCGGCCGCACAGGTGGCACCGACGAGAACGCCGAATCCATTGACAACGCCGGAGGTCCACCGACGTTGTTGCAGCAGCCGGACCGTCTCGAACGACGCGGTCGAGAACGTGGTGTAGCCACCGAGGAAGCCCGTCCCCACGACCATCCGGAACGATTCGGACACAACGTGATCGACAGCCAGCCCCGTGACCACACCCAGGACGAACGATCCCGTGAGGTTGATCGTGATCGTTCCCCACGGCAACGGGCCGCCGGTCCGGGCGCGGATCACCCCGTCGAGAACGAGCCGGCACACCGCACCGAACCCACCGGCCACCGCGACGGCGATGAACACTCCCGGGCTCATCGGACGTCGCCTTCGGTGCGGTGGGTGAGTGCGCCGACGGCGATTCCGGTCCAGGTGGCGATCGCTCCAACGATCACGGTGCCCACGCCGTAGGCGGCTCCGGCCCCCGGTGATCCCGACGACAGCAGGTCGGCAGCGTCGGTGGCCAGCGCGCTGTAGGTGGTGAATCCGCCCATGAACCCGGTACCCACCAGCATCCGGAGGAATCGTCTTCGGCCTATGTCCGGGCCGCGCCTGGCCAGCGCCTCGAGCAAGATGCCGAGAAGGAAAGCGCCGACGATGTTGATCACGAAGACCGTCCACGGGACGCCGTCGGTCGGAAATCTGTCGATGAGCGCCTCACGTGCCGCGACGCCGCAGCAGCCGCCGGCGAAGACGGCACCGATGTAGTCCGGACGTAGATGTGCCGGCCGGTCTCTGGGCGTGGTGTCGGGGGACGCGGTATCGGGATCGGCCGGAAGGCCGGACGTCGTCTCGTGTGCGGGGTCTCCGGCGGTCATGTCGGCGTCGGAATGCATGCGGGTCTCCTACCGTGTGGGCGCACGGGTGCGCCATTCGGGTAGGGACTGTTGTCGGACGATCCGAGGTTGGGTACGGCGAGCCCCACCGCCGCGGCACCGCAGTGCCTGTTTGCCATGCTCTCATATCCGGTAGTGATCGCCCACCGTAACCGGCCGTTGTCCGGTCCGATCTATCGCACCGGTGTGAACCCCGACACCGCTCCGGCGGCGATCATCCGAGCGGTCGCCTGCTCGTCGGCTTCGGTCCGCAACGGCTGTTCCTGATCACGACACCACGCCGTCGTCCCGCCGATGACAACCTCGGCGAGGTTGCGCAGCCCGCACGCGAGCACGTAGGTGGCCACCGGATCCCAGATCGGTCCCAGGTGTGGGTTCGTGGGGTCGACGACGAGGAAGTCCGCGTATTTGCCCACTTCGAGGGAGCCGACGCGGTCGTCGACGCCGATCGCCCGCGCCGACCCGATCGTGTGCAGCGTCAGCATGTCCAGCGGGGAGATGATCGAGGCGTCCGAGTGCAGGGCACGCTGCAGGTACAGACCGGTGCGCATGTTCTGGAACGGGTCGGACAGATCGGTGCACGACTGGTCGTCGACACCCATCCCGACTCGGACGCCACGCTTGAGCAGTGTGGGAGTATCACAGATCCCGGAGCCGAGACGCCCGTTGGACATGGGCTGCCACACCACCGACGATCCGGTCTCCACGACTCGCTCCACCATCCGCGACGTCGGATGCACGAAATGGCCGAACGCGAAATCAGTTCCAAGACAACCTGATTGGTCGTACCAGTCGAACTTGTTCTGCTGGATGTCGAGTTGTTCGGCGGTTTCCACGAAATGGGCCTGGTTAGTGACTCCGTACCGGGTCATCATCTCGTGCTCGCGTTCGGCGGTGACCGCCGCTGACGACC
>NZ_JAGQTN010000322.1 GCF_020438995.1 Gordonia sp. (in: high G+C Gram-positive bacteria) | reverse complement strand
CACCGGATTTCACCATCAGTGACAGATCGGCATAACCGAGCGTCTCGATGCCGGTGACCGCGGCCCCCACATCGCCGGTGCCACCATGATCGGCTGCGAAACCCGGTGCGGCGAAACCATTCCCGGCCAGTGACCGCATGGTGTCGAGTATCTGGGCGCGGGCCTGATCGAGGGTGCGCGACGGGTCGGGCAGCAGCTCGGCGCGATCGATGTTCTCCCGGACCATCTCCCGGGTCTCGTGCCACGGCCCGTCGAGGACCGTGCGCAGCGCCGCCGTCACGGCGGTATCGTCGGATTCGGTTGATTCTGGTGCGGACATGGCCTCCACCGTAGGCGAGCCGGCCGCGGATCGGTGTGATTCGCCGCACCAGGACGGCGTCGGGGCCTGAGGTTGCGATCAATGCCGGTTTCCGGGACTGCCGGCAAACTCAGATGGGTTCGCTGTGGAGCTATCGGGCCTGCCCGAGATAGACACCGCGCAGTCTTGGACAACCGCGTTACTGGATAACAGGACGTTCGCGGTACGTCACTCGGTGCCGGTAGCTCCCGCTTCAAGCGCGGATGCCACCGCTTCGAACTCGGCGAGTGCTGCGGTGAGGTCTTCGACGATCTCGCGAGCGATTACGTCGGGTGACGGCAGGTTGTCAGCGTCTTCCAGCGACTCGTCACGCAGCCAGGTGATATCGAGGTTCACCTTGTCACGGGCGACGAGTTCGTCGTAGGTGAACGACTTCCAGCGGTCCGACTCGGTGCGCGCGTCGTGCGGCTCTCCTGGCCGGTAGACCTCGACGAAATCGTCGAGGTCGGTGCGCCGCATCGGATGCTTCTTGAGCGTGAAGTGTTTGTTGGTGCGCAGGTCATAGATCCATAGTCGCTGCGTCCACGGCTGTTCGGCTGCCGGCTTGCGGTCGAAGAACAGGACGTTGGCTTTGACGCCGGGCTTGTAGAAGATTCCGGTCGGCAGACGCAGAAGTGTGTGGAAGTTGTAGGCCGTCAGTAGTTTTCGGCGCAGCGTCTCACCCGCGCCGCCTTCGAAGAGGACGTTGTCGGGCAGGACGACGCCGGCGCGGCCGTTGACGTCGAGGATTGTCATGATGTGTTGCAGAAAGTTGAGCTGCTTGTTCGAGGTGGTGACCACGAAGTCCTGTCGGAAGATTTCGGCGTCGTCGTCTCCGGCGCCGCCGATGTCGGTGCTCGAACTCTTGCCGAACGGCGGATTGGCCAGCACCATGCTCCACCGTCGGCCGGGGTCGGCGAGCAGCGCGTCGCTGTTCTCGATGAGCGAATCGCCGGTGATCGATCCGAGGCCGTGGAGCAGCAGATTCATCGACGCGAGCCGCGACGTTGTTGCACCGATGTCCACGCCGGTCACGAAGTCGTTCTGCAGGTGATCGCGTTGCGGTGGGGTGAATGTGGCGGCGTCCTTCGCGACATACGAGTGCGCGGCGAGGAGGAACCCTCCGGTGCCACACGCCGGGTCGATCACCGTGTCGTCGATGGTGGGCCGTAGGACATCGACCATCGCCTGAATCAGAGGGCGGGGTGTAAAGTACTGTCCCGCTGTCGATTTTGTATCTCCGGCGCTTCGTTCGAGGAGTTCTTCGTAGGCGTCGCCGTTGACGTCGGCGCCGGCCGCCGACCAGTTCTCCTTGTTGATGTAGTCGACGATCAGCGTCTTGAGGTGCGACGGATTCGAGATCTTGTTCTGCGCCCGGCGGTAGATGGCCCCAAGCACACCGGGCTGGTTGGCGAGTTCCCGCAGTATGTGGTTGTAGGTGTCTTCGAGCTTGTCGCCCGACAGACCCAGGAGCCGATGCCACGACAGGTTCTCGGGTACCACTCGTTCAGGGTTGAGCGGCCGTGTCGCACGCTCTTCGGCCATCTTGAGAAACAGCAGGTAGGTGAGCTGCTCGGTGTACTCGTACATGTTGACGCCGGAGTCGCGCAGGACGTTGCTTCCGGCGACGAGCTTGGCGACGAGGCGGCGGGAGTCGGACATGCCTAGCAGTCTTTCATTGCGGCTGTCTGGGGCACGGCGGCACCCGGTGACAGTGCAGCGACCGACGGGCGACATCGGATGAGGTTCATCGGGTTGTCAGTGCCTTGGTGCATCATCTAGGTATGGCCGCACCGATCCCTGCTCCGGTGGAGACATCTGTGCTCCGTTGGGCGCGTGAGTCGAGCGGGTTTACCCAGGTAGCGGCGTCGCGAAAGATCAAAGTGCCCGACGATCGGGTGGCGCAGTGGGAGTCCGGCGAGGCGGTGCCGACGATCGCGCAACTTCGTAAGGCCGCCGAGGTCTACAACCGGTCGCTCGCGGTGTTCTTCCTGCCGCAGCCTCCGGACGGCTTCGATACCCTGCGTGACTTCAGACGGTTGCCCGATTCGGAAGCCCGGCAGTGGAGCCCCGCCCTGCACGAGGAGTTCCGCCGCGCCCACACACAACGGGACTTTGCACTGGAATTGGCAGAGATCGAGGAGCGTGAGTTCCCGACGGAGTGGCGCTTGCGGGCCTCGGCCGAGGACGTCGAGAGCACTGCGCAGATGATCCGGACCACGCTGGCCGAGGTCGGCCCGCTACCCGTCCCCGATTCGTCCAGCGACGGCTATGAGCACCTGAACGCATGGATCGCCGCTGTGGAGGCGAGCGGTGTGCTCGTCTTGGCCACGAAGGGAGGCCGTGTCGACGTCAAGGAGATGCGGGGGATGTCGATCTACTTCGACGTGCTCCCGGTGATCGTGCTCAACGGGAGTGACCACGTGCGGCCCCGACTGTTCTCGCTGCTGCACGAGTTCGCTCACCTCGCAATCCACACCGAGGGCCTGTGCGACGTGACCGCCGACGACCGCCCTCGAGATGCGAACCGGTCCGTCGAAGCGGCATGCAACGCCATCGCGGCGTCGGTGCTGATGCCGGGCGCGGATGTACGGGCCCGGCCCGAGGTGATCGCTCGCAGCGTTGCTCCCGATTCATGGGACTACGCCACGCTGCGACCTGTGGCAGCACAGTTCGGCGTGAGCCCTGAAGCGCTACTCCGCAGGCTGAGCACACTCGGCGCCGTATCGACCGCGTTCTACCGTCAGCGTCGAGCCGAGTTCGCCGCCGCATACGACGATGAGGCCAGCCGAACCAAACCGAAGAGCGGCAATTGGTACCGCAATACAGTGCGCGATCTCGGCAAGGCGTATGTGCGCGCGGTAGCCGACGCGCATCGTCGCCGGGTCATCGACAGCAACACCGCCGCGGTTTACCTCGACGCCAAAGTGGGCCAGATACAGCAACTCGGTGAGGTCGCCGAACTACGGAGTGTCGTGAGGTGAACCTCTACTCGTTCGACACAAGTGCAATCCTCAACGGTCGACGAGACCTCTTCCGACCAACTGTGTTCCGCGGCCTATGGGAACGGATCGAGGATGAGATCACCAGCGGATCGATCCGTGCGGTGGATGAAGTTCAGCGGGAGCTCGCGCGGCGCGACGACGACGCCAAGAGTTGGGCCGACGCGCAGCCAGACCTGTTCTGCCCACTGTCGGCCCAGATCCAGGAGGGTGTACGGCAAATCCTCGGCCTCTACCCGAATCTCGTGCGGCAGGGCGGTAAGCGCAGCGGTGCAGACCCCTTCGTCATCGCCCTGGCGCTCGTGACCATGGGAACCGTCGTCAGTGAGGAGATCGCCACCGGTAACATCCTGAAACCGAGAATCCCCGACGTATGCGAAGCGCTCGGGGTGCCATGCCTTACCCTCATGGGCTACATCGAGGAGCAAGGATGGGAATTCTAAATCAAGAATCAGACTCCCGATTGTCGGCCATGTCGGTACGGGGTCTCAGTTGCGTTGTTGACGCTTGACGAGTCGCTCAATCTCGTCACTTCGTACCAGTGCCTTGTTAGCCAACATCCGTCTCGTAAGACTGTCTGCCATACCGCCCTCAACATTCGGACTCTCGACCAAAGGGGCGAATTCAGGTGCGTAGAGCTCAGCCCAATTGTCGTGATCTGATGGTGTGTGTCGCGGATGAGCTACGGATGGCAAATCGCTAAAGTACTCATGAACCATATGCTCTTCCGTCGGGTCGACCTCAGTCCATTCGCTCACGTCGACCCACCCCTGACTGGGGAGTACGCAGTGATTTTCATGGACCAATTCCCAAGCAAGAGGCGGAAAGTAGCACGAGCCCACCGAATTGATGCCGATCGGGTATCCGTTGGCTGCATACTGGGCCTTTGGTCCAACTAGGTACAAGCCTGCGAATGAGCCACTCGTACGACCAGTTCGCCCACGTGCGAGTGCGATGAATAGGCGCAGATCTCCAGGCAACTGGACACGAGATCCGCCCAGCATTCTGCGAGTAAACTCCGGGAACTCGGTCTGAAGCCAAGGTGAGAATGCGCACAGGCCAAGTGTCAGCGAACGGACTACTGAGCCCGGTAGGAAGGTTCCGTCATTGACTGCAATTCGTGGAGGCAATTGCAGGTTCCAGTCTTTCACCCATGACGGCCTCAAGATCGCAGCAAAGTCGGCGTAGGCATTGTCGTACCTACCGCCAATCGTCGAGTTGCAGGAGTCGCAGTGACCCCGGAAATGGATGCCACCAAGTATCGTTTTACCCGGACGAATCGAATCTCCGTCAATTATCATCTTGTGTTGAGTAACCATGCTTGCGTTGCCGGCGACTCGTGGCGGTACGTGCGCCTTGGTCATTCGCTTCTTCTCGCCACATACACCGCAGACGTACTTCGTATTACGATCACGGGTGGCGCCAACCGGTCTAGGTGCTCGGGAACTCTTCACCAGGTGGGCTTACCAAGAGGTCTGAGTATGCCAGGTCTCCGCTATGATGAGACGCTGCCATGATCGATGTGAATTTGCACGGTGTAATGTGATCAGGAGTCCAATCATGTTGGCCATGCAAAGGCCTTGTAATCGCTTGAGAACGCATGCTTGAGCAAAGATCTGCGAAGGCCGTTACTCCGGATTTCCGAACGCTCCGCGGCGTCGCGTAGTGGCACCAAGGATCGTTTGATCCAGTCGAGTCGTGTCAGCACTTCCATCTGGTCCGACAGTGACGGTAGTGGAATGCGCAGTGCAGCCAGATCTTTCTGATTGATCTTATAGATTCCTGCTGTCGTTCTGGCGACACTCTCTATCTGGTTGCGAACTATTTTCGAATTCCAGACGAGTGCAAGGAACTCTGGCTTCAAGCGCTCGGCGTCCGCGCGAATTCGTATCATTGTGTCGGGAAAAGCGACGGGGGCTGGCTCATCCGTAACCAGTCCTCCGCGACCAACAAGACGTAGGCTGCCGTTCCCGCGGGACACTAGAAAGTCGCCGCACTCGACGAGGTAACGATTTGCGTCCGTGGCTGACCAAGCTCCACATTTGTATTCAGTTAAATCGATCCGACCTCCCTTGATGGCGGTCAGGCGTAAAACGGGGAAACCATCCTCCTGAGTAGGTACGGACTTACCATTGGTGAGTCCATCCACTATCAGAGATCCGATTGGGACTTCCTCGTGGTGTACTGTT
The DNA here is from genome assembly GCF_020438995.1 of Gordonia sp. (in: high G+C Gram-positive bacteria). Lineage (GTDB taxonomy): Bacteria > Actinomycetota > Actinomycetes > Mycobacteriales > Mycobacteriaceae > Gordonia. The sequence goes on along the minus strand of NZ_JAGQTN010000322.1, from coordinate 2,619 downwards.
GCAATTTCCCTGGCCAGGAGACATTCAAGGAGCGTCTGCTCGCGTTGCCGTGCGGCTTTGATATACGAATTTGCGGCGTCGAGGCGGGAGAGGTGATCTTCGAGGAGGGTCACGATTCGGTGTTGCTCATCGAGGGGCGGCAGCGGAAAAGCAATATGTTTCAGCTTGGAAACGCTCAAGGTTAGAAGTCCGCTCGTTGAACTCGCGACACGAGTCAGTTCATCCCTGATCGCTGGAGAGTTCCAGAGTAGTCCCAGGAACTTACTGTCGAGGTCCTCAACTGGACGCACTCGAATAAGGTGGTTTTGGTGAACCGCATTCGCTACGGATGCATCCCATACCGCTGCACGGCCGATTTGCTTCGGTGAACCGTTTCCCTCCACCACGAGTAGGTCGCCGTCCTGAAGGCGGTAGCGCTCAATCTCGCCTTCAAATAGCTCAACTTCGTGGAGGTCGGTCGTGTCGAGGCCTCCGGATGTGACGTTGGCAACACGAAGGAAAGGGAATTTGTTTACCTTTGGCGTGCGCTTCGGTTGCTTCTGGATTCCTCCCTGGATCTCGGCGACATCATTCAATGTCACGATCGGCCAGCTCACGCAGTCAGCTCCTTGTTCAGTTCTTCGATCAACAATCCGGCCCGGTCCCCGAGATCTCTGAGGGCACCGTCGGTTCCGCCGTTTTCGATGAACGGTGATGCGTCGAGGGCTGTGGTGTCCATTCCGGCGGAGGAAGCGATGACATCGGCGATCCGGTCGAGCCACCAGCGTTCGGCGGCGCTGAATGTGACGCCGGCCTGTTCCTGTTGGGCCAGCCAGGCGGCGTATCGGGCATGCACCTTGTCGGCGTACGGCACGAGTTGGTCCTCGGCGCCAACGGTGTAGCGGATGAGCGAGACCAGGTCGGTGAGGTTTCGGTGGTCATTGCGGCTGGCCCGTTTGGGGTCTTCGAGGATCTCGTAGGCGTTCCAGAGGATGTGGGGTGTCCAGTTGTACGGCGGTCGTTGAATGCGGTCGGCGAGCTCTTTGAGATCGCCGAACGACACCCGACGGTCGTGGGCCTCGGTGAGCAGCTGGATGGCGGTGATCTCCGCGCGATGTTCGTCCAGGTACTCCTGCCACGATGTGATCATGGATTCGGCTTTGCTGGTGTCGACCACACCGTAGGCGTCGAGCAGGACGTCGGCGGAAACCTCGTCGACGACGCGGTCGTGGCTGCGACGTAGTTCGAGGATGCGGGTGCGCAGCTCCGGGTTGGCTGCGAGCGGTTTGACGGCGTCGAGGATGAGTTTTTGCCGCGCCACATCAGTGTCGGCAGCGCCGGCGATGGCGTTGGCCTGGGTATCGGGGTCGACGGCATCGACGAGGTGGTGGACCACCTCGCGCAGGGAAGCCCCCGAACCTCCCTCGTTGGCGACAGCGTCGAGTTCGGCCCGTTCCTCGGGTGTCAATTGAGCCTCAAGTGCGGCCAACCGGGATGCGAGAGTGGCGGTTTCGTCCTCGGTGATCGTCAGGTTGGCGGTCTTCTCCAGCAACTTGCGCAGACTGATCGACGTGTCCCGGTTCAGCGGAGGTTCCACGAAGGAGTGTTCGGTGACACCGACGGCATCGATCAGCACGAACCGCAACTTCTCCTTGGCATCGGGAGTGACGGCCTGAAAGTCGGCGTCCGGGATGGTGCGTGCGCCACGGCCCTTCATCTGCTCGAAGTATTGCGGCGAACGCACATCCCGCATGAAGAACACACATTCCAGCGGCTTGACATCGGTACCGGTGGCGATCATGTCGACGGTGACCGCGATACGCAATGCGGCACTGGTACGGAACGCCGCGAGCTGCTGTTCGGCGTTGCGGGCCGTGTAGGTGATCTTGGCGGCAAAGTCGTTGCCCTTGCCGAACACCTCCCGCACCTGTGTGACGATCTCCTCGGCATGAGCGTCGTCCTTGGCGAAGATGAGGGTTTTGGGCACCACCGAACGGCCGGGAAAGATTTCGCTGAACAGCTTGTCGCGGAACGTTTCCAGTACTGTCCGGATCTGGTCGGTCGCCGTGACCGCACGATCAAGTTGCCGGGCAGTGTAATTCAGGTCGTCCTCGAGCGTTTCGTACCGTTGCTGCCGGGTCCGCCTGTCGACCTTCGGGACAACGGTGCCCGCTTCGATAGTGGAGCCCTGCGAGCTGATCTGTGTCTGGATGCGATAGATGTCGAAATCGACGTTGACGTTGTCGGCCACCGACTGCGGATAGGTGTACTCCGACACGAGATTCTGTTTAAAGAATCCGAAAGTCTGCTTACCCGGGGTGGCGGTGAGCCCGACGATGTGGGCGTCGAAATACTCCAACACACCACGCCACTGGCCATAGATGGACCGGTGCGCTTCATCGACGATCACAAGGTCGAACGTCTCGGGCGGGATGTCGGCGTTGTAGGCCACCGTCACCGGGTGATCGGGGACCCACCCATCGAGTTCGGGATCATCCGCGTCGGCGACGTCCTCGTTGCGCAGCGCCTTGAACACCCTCTGAATGGTGGAGATCGCGACCGATGTGGCGTCGGGCATCGGTCCGCGTCGGATTCGGTTGACGTTGTACAACTCGGTGAACTTACGCCCATCGTCCGGTG
>NZ_JAGQTN010000060.1 GCF_020438995.1 Gordonia sp. (in: high G+C Gram-positive bacteria) | reverse complement strand
CGTGTCAGGGGCTCACCCACGGTGTGCACGGCATCGGCTCGGCGGTCGCGATCTCGGTCACGACGTCGCCGGAGATCGTCGACGTCGACGCCTACGTCGAGATGCTGCGTCGCGCGCTGGATCGGGTATCTGCTGTCGGTCCGAGCCGTCTATAGACCGCGTGCTTGCGGTTTACGCTCTGATTTCGGGTGTATGCCCGTTTGTGTATGGTGTGGTACCGTCCGCCGGTGCAGAGGATGTCGACGGTGGACGCGGCCATGTACTGGTCTTCGGCTACGCAACACAGCGACATTTTCACCATCCTGTGTTTCGACGCACCCGATCTGTGTTTCGACGCACCCGATGCCTCGGTGTTCATGGATGCGGTACTCAGTGAGTTACGGGAGCGGGCGCGGAGGATCGATGATCTGTGTCTGAGGGTCCTGAATGTGCCCGGCGACCTCGACTGGCCGCACTGGGTGCGTTCGGACATCGGGCCCGACGCGTTCGCCGTGCATCCGGTGCGAACATGGCAGGAAAGCCTGGACAGGATTGGCGAGTTGGCCGGTGACCAACTCGACCCAACCGAGTGTCCATGGCGGATACATGTTTTCGGCCCGATCGCCGGCGCGCCGCGAGGTTGTGCGGACGAGGACGGCGCGGCGATCGTGCTGGCTTTGCAGATCAGTCACACCTTGGCAGATGGGCGTGGTACCGCGGCGATCTGCCTGGGGATGTTCGGTGAGCCGACGCAGGACGCTCCGACGCGACGTACCGGTCCCGACTCCGGTCGGATGCAGTTGATGCGATGGCGCTTGGCCGCTGCCGGAATGGTGCGCTTGCCGGTATCGGTGGCTGTGACGGCTTGGCTGGGTCTGCGATGGCTCGCGGAATGCCGGAAAGCCGTGCGGCGCGGTCGGGTGACCGGTGTCCCGATGGCCGGTGGGCCGTGGGCCATGGGTGTCCCACTCACCGAGCTCAACCGATCGCCCGGCCCGGGGCGAACGCTACGCGTGATCGTGCTCGACCGTGGGGCGTTACCAACCGGCCCCAGTGTCACCGCCGTAACGCTGACCGCAATCTCGTATGCCCTTGATGAGTTGCTCGGCCCAGCACACCGACGGACAGCTGCGGTGCCGGTCGGGCTACCGCCGTGTCCGGGCTCGCACAACAACTACGGCAATCTCCCGATCGATCTGTATCCGGAGACCGATGCCGTGGGGGAACGCATGGCGAGGATCGCAGGGGAGTTGACCGCGATACAGCAGCGGGTGGCAATACGCACTCCGGTGATGGTTGCCGGGGCACGGGCAGAATCGGCGCTCCCGGCGTTCTTGGCGCGCTGGGGCCTCCGGCGGCTCGAAACGCGCGCGACCTCGGATACGGTCACCGGCGTCACGGTCGTGACGTCGGTAAACGCGGAATCGGCCGACCTTCCGATGACAGGTGGCCGGCTTGATGGCGCGCTGGCCGGTGGCCGGATCCGGTTTGCCGCGGGTTTTCCCTACCTCACCGAGTACATGGGGCTCGGACACGGCGTGATCGGGATAGGACCGGTGGTGGCGATCTCGGTCATCACGTCACCGGATATCGTCGACGCCGACGCCTATGTCGACATGCTGCGGCGTGCGCTGGATCGCGTTGCCGCCGAAGGTTCGCCGCAACCCTGACAGGTACGGCCGCCGGGCCGGCGATCACCGGCCCGGCGCCGCGCGCTGCTCAGTGGTGGTGATCGTCGTCGGACGTCGACGATGTGCCGAGCGCGCGGGGCTGACCGTGGCCGGCGGAACCCCCGACGGACGGGCGCGGCTTGGCCATGAGCCGCTTGGGGAGGCGTTCGGCCAGGCCGCCGAGCGGCG
>NZ_JAGQTN010000321.1 GCF_020438995.1 Gordonia sp. (in: high G+C Gram-positive bacteria) | reverse complement strand
CACCGGATTTCACCATCAGTGACAGATCGGCATAACCGAGCGTCTCGATGCCGGTGACCGCGGCCCCCACATCGCCGGTGCCACCATGATCGGCTGCGAAACCCGGTGCGGCGAAACCATTCCCGGCTAGTGACCGCATGGTGTCGAGTATCTGGGCGCGGGCCTGATCGAGCGTGCGCGACGGGTCGGGCAGCAGCTCGGCGCGATCGATGTTCTCCCTGACCATCTCCCGGGTCTCGTGCCACGGCCCGTCGAGGATTTCGCGCAGGATTCCGGCAGCGGCGGTGTCGCCGGAAGCGGTTGTGTCGGGTGTTACCGGTGCGGACATGGCCTCCACCGTAGGCGAGCCGGACACGGATCGGTGTGATTCGGGGCACCCGGTGGGGGCTGAGGTTGCGATCAATGCCGGTTTCCGGGACTGGCGGCACACTCGGCACCTGTTTCAAGTCAGGAGTCCTGCCTCTATACGTGATCCGGTTGCAGGTGTACGATCGAGGCGTTCAATTCCGGCAATTCCGGCTGCCCCAGGATGTCTATCGTGAACACCCGACGTCTGGCCGCGACGGCGGTTGCCGCAGTCGCCTCGGTGGCGGCCGTCGCCGGGGTCGTCGCCCCCGCGTCGGCCACGGTCTACCGCAACACGATCGGTGTGGCGTCCTGCGTCAACCAGCCGACCGCGCCACAGGTCTGTGTGACCACCCCGACCGTGGTCGTCTTCACCACGACAGGGTTATTGCGCCTGCGGTTCACCGCGAATGCCGATCACTGCTCGGACATGATCGCGACGCCGGTGGTCGACGGGCGACGATTGCGAGGAGTGCGACTCGGTCCGGGTGAAACCACGCCCTGGTACTTCGCGCGGAAGCTGACGGATGGAAAGGTGACCCCTGGAAAGGTCAGCATCGGTGTGCAGGCCACGGGTGTACCGGGCGGGTGCAACCGCGGCTGGTTGCAGTCATGGAGTGGCACGCTGAACGTCAGGACCGGGACAGACGCACCCATACGTTTTGACTGACGCGGCGGTTCACTGGCGGGGGCGCCCGCTGTGTCGCCTGTCGCATGTAGCGCCATGTAAGCAGTGACTGTCAGCCGTTGAGTGTCGAGGTGTGGACACGATCAGGCCCGCTATGGCGAGGCTGCGGTTGGAGGGTCGGTGCTAGTGACGGTGGATACTGATGCGCATGTCTTCGAGCGAACCTGTGGACCTGCGGCTGCGGGTGGTGGCCGAGTCGATCCGGTTGTTCGCCGCGCAGGGGTACGAGTCGACGACTGTTGATCAGATCGCGGAGGCGGCGGGGGTGTCGCGGCGGACGCTGTTCCGGCAGTTCCGGTCGAAAGAGGATGTGATCTTCGCCGATCACGAGGCTTTGCTGGACTCGGTGGCCGCGCAGCTCGCCGACAGTGTCGGGGATCCCTATGAATCAGTTTGTGCGGCAGCAGAATCGGTATTCGCGCATTTCCGGCCATCGAGTTCGGGATCATCCGCGTCGGCGACGTCGTCGTTGCGCAGCGCCTTGAACACCCTCTGAATGGTGGAGATCGCGACCGATGTGGCGTCGGGCATCGGTCCGCGTCGGATTCGGTTGACGTTGTACAACTCGGTGAACTTACGCCCATCGTCCGGTG
>NZ_JAGQTN010000320.1 GCF_020438995.1 Gordonia sp. (in: high G+C Gram-positive bacteria) | reverse complement strand
GCGCCGCCCTGGTCCCGGTCACCGTTGCCGATCCGCGTCCTGCGCGCATCCCGTTGTCGTTCGCCCAACAGCGGATGTGGTTCATCAACCGCTTCGACGCGTCGGGCGCCACCTACAACATCCCCGCCGTCCTGCGCTTGACCGGCGCCGGGAGCGAAGCGAGCGGGCCGAATGTCACCGGCGAACTGGATGTGGATGCGTTGCGGCAGGCCGTGATCGATGTCCTTGAACGCCACGAGGTCCTGCGCACCTCGTTCCCCGCCGAGAACGGCATACCGTTCCAGCAGGTCGGCGACATCGCAGAGTTCGACGACCGCCGCATCTGGCAGATCGCCGATTCGGTGGACGGCGTCATCGCCGCCGCTACAACCGGTTTCGACGTCACAACGCAGTGGCCGATTCGGGTCAGGCTGGCACAGGCCGATTCGGCCGGCCAGGAGTATCTCCTGGCGGTAGTCGCCCACCACATCGGCCTCGACGGCGAGTCCATGCTCCCGCTGGTGACCGACATCGTCACCGCGTACAGCGCACGCACACAAGGTGATTCACCGTCGTGGACGCCGTTGCCGGTGCAGTTCGCCGACTACGCGATCTGGCAGCACGAGGTCCTCGGCTCCGCCGACGACACCCAATCGGTCATCGGCCGACAACTCGGCTACTGGCGCGAGCAACTCGCCGGCCTTCCGGACGTCCTGGAACTTCCTGCCGACCGGCAGCGCCCCCGGGTGGCGTCCTACCTGGGCGCCGACCATTCCTTCGACTTCCCGCGCGAGGTTTCCGACGCGATCACCGCCACCGCAAAGCGATTCGGTACCACCGAGTTCATGGTGGTCCACGCTGCGCTGTCGGTGCTGTTGGCGCGGCTGAGCGCATCGGACGACATCGCCGTGGCCACGCCCACCGCAGGCCGCGGTCAGGCCGTGCTCGACCCGCTCGTCGGTATGTTCGTCAACACCCTCGTCCTGCGGGCCCGGGTGTCGGGCGGCGAGTCCTTCGCGACGTTGCTCGACAATGTCCGGGCCACCGACCTCGAGGCGTTCACCCACGCCGACGTGCCGTTCGAAGCGGTTGTCGAGGCACTTGATCCGGTGCGGTCCGAAGCGTTCGCGCCACTGGCACAGGTGATCCTGTCGTTCAATCCGGCGGCGTCGGTCGCCGATGCCGGCGTCGACGTCGGCGGGTTGCGGATGGAGCCGGTCGCCGTCGACGAGGTGCCCGCACAGGTGGATCTGGCGGTGATGGTGTCCACCGGCGACGCCGACCGGCCGTGGTCGGGCATTCTGCGCTACGCCACAGACTTGTTCGACGAATCGACGATCGCGAGCATGTCGGATCGTTTCGTCCGGCTCATCGCGGCGCTGACCGCCGATCCCGATGGCGCCGTTGGTGATGCGGAGCTGCTCGGCACCGACGAGATGACGCGGGTGCTCGGCAGTTCGGCGGGCGCCGATGTCGAGGTGTCGCCGCTGCTCGTCACGGATGTGGTTGCCGCGCAGGTGACGTCGTCACCGGAGGCGACGGCGCTGTGGTTCGAGGGGCGTGGTGTCTCTTACGCCGAATTCGGTGCCCGCGTCAATACCCTTGCGCGTGAGCTGATCTCGTCCGGTGTCGGACCTGACGTCGCGGTCGGTGTATGCATCGACCGCGGCGTGGAAATGGTCGTGGCCATCCACGCCATCGTGGCCGCGGGCGGCCAGTACGTGCCGTTCGGCACCGATACGCCCGCCGACCGTGTGCAATACATGGTCGACACCGCCGGTGTGGATCTGGTCCTGGTCACCGACGCGTCCGCTCACATGGTTTCGAGGGTAGGGAGTGTCGGCACCCTCGTCGTCTCCTGCGACGGCGACATCGACCTGACCGCACCACCGGTCAGCGCCGTTGATCGCATCGCCCCGGTGTCACCGGACAACGCCATCTACACCCTGTTCACCTCGGGTTCCACCGGCCGCCCCAAGGGTGTGACCCTCCCGCACGAGGCGGTACTCAACCGTCTGTGGTGGGGCCTGGACGAACTGCCGATCGATCACACAGACACGGTCATCCTCAAGACGCCGTACACCTTCGACGTCTCGGTGCCGGAACTGTTCGCGCCGCTGATGGTGGGGGCGCGGATGGTGATCCTCAAGCCCGGTGGGCACACCGAGCCGCTGTACGTGGCCGAGGTGATCGAGCAGACCCGGGCGACGATGGTGCACTTCGTGCCGTCGATGCTCTCGGTGTTTGTCGATGTGGTGGGAACACAACGTATTTCGGCAATGGATTCGGTACGCATCATTTCGCTCACCGGTGAGGCCGTACCGCCTGCGGTGGCCGCCGACGTGCGTTCGGCGTTGCCGGAGATCTTGTTCTACAACCTGTATGGTCCCACCGAGGCCGCGGTCGAGATCACCTACGAGAACATCGAACGGGCATCGGCCTCCGACGCGTCGGTGCCGATCGGCATCCCGGTGTGGAACAGCACGTCACTGGTACTCGACGGCAGGCTCCACCAGGTTCCCGCCGGCGTGCCCGGTGAGCTGTATTTGGGTGGTGTGCAGTTGGCGCGTGGTTATGCTGCGCGTGGTGATCTGACGGCTGATCGTTTCCTGGCCGATCCTTATGGTGAGTCTGGTTCGCGTATGTACCGGACCGGTGACT
>NZ_JAGQTN010000059.1 GCF_020438995.1 Gordonia sp. (in: high G+C Gram-positive bacteria) | reverse complement strand
TGACCGGTCGCGATCGCCTTGGCGTTGTACTGCTTGGTCAGGTCCTTGGCCTCGGCGCAGGTCACGTCGCCGGCGAGGATCACCACGTGCAGCGCGCCGTCGGGGCCCTGCGTGGTGCCGCATTCACCGTCCGTGGGGGTGGGTGCCGACGATGTCTTGCGGGTCTCGCGGTCGGGGTCCGGCTTGTGTGAGCTGCGCTGGGACGCCGGGACCGGGCCGCCGACGATCGGTGCGGACGGATTCTCCGAGCGCGGTTTCGTCGTTTTCGCCGACGTCTTGGCAGAAGCCGGCGTATCGGACGAGGAGGCAGAAGGCGCCGACGACGGGGAGCCGGTCGCGTCGTCCTCCGAACCGCAGGCCGCGAGCGACAACGCCAGGGCGGCGGTGGCGACGAAAACGGCAATGCGGGGCAAACGGCGCGTCATGGTTACCTACGGTAGCGAACCCCACGTCGCCGGTTTGAGGCCGCCGGTGGTGAGCTGGGAAGATGCACCGGTGACCATCGGATCAGACATTCAGCCCGGCGCGTCCGTCGACTACACGGTCGGCACATCGCTGCCCGGCACTCTCGGCCGCACCGGCGTCATCAGCACCCCGCACGGTGACATCCACACGCCGGCGTTCGTGCCGGTGGGTACCAAGGCGACGGTCAAGACGGTGCTGCCGGAGTCGGTGGCCGCGCTCGGTGCGCAGGCCGTGCTGGCCAATGCCTACCACCTGTACCTGCAGCCGGGGCCCGAGATCATCGACGCGGCGGGCGGGCTCGGGAAATTCATGAACTGGTCCGGACCCACCTACACCGACAGCGGCGGCTTTCAGGTCATGTCGCTCGGCGCCGGGTTCAAGAAGGTCATCTCGATGGATGCCACCGACGCACCCGACGACGAGCTCACAGCGAACGGCAAGGAACGCCTCTCCAACGTCGACGACGACGGTGTCACCTTCAAATCCCATCTCGACGGGTCCAAGCACCGGTTCACCCCCGAGGTGTCGATGCAGATTCAGCATCAGCTCGGCGCCGACATCATCTTCGCGTTCGACGAACTCACGACGTTGATGAATACCCGTGCGTACCAGGAGAGTTCGCTTGAACGTACCCGGCTGTGGGCGATTCGTTGCCTCGCCGAACACAATCGGCTCAGCGTGCAGCGCAGTCACCGTCCGCAGCAATCACTGTGGGGGGTGATCCAGGGTGCGCAGTATGAGGACCTGCGCCGCAAGGCATCTCGTGACCTGGTGGCGCTCGGCGACGCCGACCGCGCCGCCGGCGGAAAAGGCTTCGGCGGCTACGGAATCGGCGGCGCCCTCGAAAAGGACAACCTGGGCACGATCGTCGGCTGGGTCAATTCCGAACTGCCGCAGGATGCGCCGAAACACCTGCTCGGAATCAGCGAACCCGACGACATCTTCACCGCCATCGAGAACGGTGTCGACACCTTCGACTGCGTCTCGCCCACTCGCGTCGCCCGCAACGGCGCGATCTATTCGCGCGACGGCCGCTACAACGTCACCAACGCGAAATACCGCAAGGACTTCGGACCGCTCGACCCGGACACCGAGAACTACACCTCGCAGTACAGTCGCGCCTACCTGCATCACCTGTTCAAGGCGAAGGAAGGCCTGGCCGCGACGCTGGCGACGCTGCACAACGTCTCGTTCGTCGTGAATCTTGTCGACGGTGCGCGCCGGGCCATCGAGTCGGGCGACTACATCGCCTACCGCGACGACTTCCTCGGCCGCTATTACGCCAATTCCTGACCGGCCGCACCCAGGTTGGTGGACGATCGGTGATCGGGGTCGCAGTGACTTGCACCGATGACCGAGTTTCGGCACCCTGGATCGAACGATTGCCGGGCAGCCGAGCTGCCAGGCGCTCCGTACAGCCGGTGCCCGAACAGTGAGAGAAGAATGAGACGCGCCAAGCGCCGAAAACGCCGCCGACGATCGACCCCGACCCCCTCTGACGTCTGCGCCCCGCCCGGCATCCACGTCCTGGCTACGGGCTGTGAGGATCTGCCGTGCTGACCGTTCTCGGAATCCTGGTGGGCATTCTGGTCGTCTTCGCGATCACCGCGCTGACTGGCTATTTCGTCGCCCAGGAATTCGCCTTCATGTCGGTCGACAGATCGCGCCTGGCCGCCCGCGCCGAAGCCGGTGACGCCGCTGCCAAACGCACCCTGTCGGTGACGCGCCGCACGTCGTTCATGCTGTCGGGCGCCCAGCTCGGCATCACCATCACCGGCCTGCTCGTCGGCTACGTGGCCGAACCCCTCATCGGCAACGGAGTGGGCGAGCTGTTCGGCGATATCGGGATCCCGGTGTCGGTCGGCATCGCGATCGGCACCGTCCTGGCCGTCGGATTCTCGACGGTCGTGCAGATGGTGTTCGGTGAGCTGGTCCCCAAGAACCTGGCCATCGCCAAACCCGACCCGGTGGCCCGCTGGCTCGCCCGGTCCACCACCATCTACCTGGCGGTATTCGGCCCGATCATCACCGTCTTCGACAAGGCCGCCGAACTCCTGCTGCGACTGCTGCACATCGAACCCGTCCACGACGTCGAACATTCGGCGACCCCGCGCGACCTCGAACACATCGTCGCCGAATCGCGGGAAACCGGGGAACTGCCCGCGCCGTTGTCGACGCTGCTCGATCGGGTCCTCGACTTTCCCACTCGCAGCGCCGAGCACGCGATGATCCCGCGCGGCAACGTCGACACCGTCTCCGTCGACGACCTCGCCTCCGAGGTGCTCGAGCTGATGAGCTCGGGACACACCCGGTACCCGGTGGTCGACGGTGCGCACGAGGTCCGCGGCATCATCGACCTGCAGATCCTGCTGAACTGGTCCGATGCGGGCGCCGACCCGGCCGTCACCGCGGGCGCGCTGTGCCGCCCGGCCATCGCCATCCCCGACTCCCTCCCGCTGACCGAAGTACTCGAGCAGATCGAGGCCGCCGACGGCGAACTGGCCATCGTCATCGACGAATACGGCGGCTTCGCCGGCATCATCACCATCGAGGACATCGCCGAGGAGATCGTCGGCGAGATCGATGACGAACACGACCCGGTCACCCCCGAGGACGTGGAGAAGACCGACGGCGGCTGGCTGATCCAGGGCGACGCCCACCTCGACGAGGTGTCGCGGATCATCGGATACGAACTGCCCGAGGGCGACTACGAGACGATCGCCGGGCTCGTCATCACCACCTTCGAGGGACTGCCCGCGGTCGGCGACTCAGTGGTCATTCCGCTCGATCCGGACCCGGCCGACCTGGCGACCGGTGAGGAAGTCACACCGCTCGAAGTGCGGGCATTGGTCCGGGAGATCGACAAGCGGGTGCCGTCGCTGGTGTTCGTGACGGTCGACGCCGTCGCACGGCAGGAGGGCTGCGATGAGTAATCCGTTGATCGTTGTGCTGGTCACGATCGGGCTGGTGACGCTCAGTGCTTTCTTCGTGGCCGTCGAGTTCGCGCTGATCGGCGCCCGCAGGCACCGGCTGGAGGACGCCGCGGCCGGTAGTCGCAGCGCCGCGGCTGCTCTGCGTAGCGCGTCGGAACTTCCTGTGTTGCTGGCCGGTTCGCAGCTGGGTATCACCGTGTGCACGCTCGCGCTCGGTGCGATCACCAAACCTGCTGTGCACCACTGGATCACGCCGGTCCTGGACCACTGGGGTGCTCCGCACTGGCTGGCCGACGTGCTCGGCTTCATCCTCGCGCTGCTGATCGTGACGTTCGTGCACCTGGTGGTGGGGGAGATGGCGCCCAAATCGTGGGCCATCGCGCACCCCGAGAAGTCGGCGATCCTCCTCGCGCTACCGATGCGCGGATTCATGTGGCTGACCCGTCCGCTGCTCGAAGCACTCAATCGGCTCGCCAACGGGATACTGCGCAAGCTGGGTGTGGAGGCCGTCGATCAGGTTGGTGCCGGGCAGGATTCGGAAGCACTCGCCCATCTGGTGGAACACTCGGCCGACGTCGGCACGCTCGACGAGCGCTACCACACCCACCTGGCCAGTGCGCTGGAACTGTCCAAGCTGACGGTGCGCGACGTGCTGCCGCCCGGCGCGGCCCTCACCAGCGTCCGCCCCGACGCGACCGCCGCCGAGATCCGGGACATGAGCCGTCAGACCGGTTTCCGCCGGATTCTCGTACGCGCCAACGGCCTCGTCGACGGTGTTGTGCATGTGCGTGACGCCGTATCCGTCGACGACCAGGTGCGTGCCGCCGACATCATGCGGCCCGTGCTGGCCCTCGACGCCGCATCGCCCGTATACGAGGCGCTGCAGAAGATGCGCGACACCCGAAGTCACGTCGCCACCGTCACCGACGGTGACGTCAGCATCGGGATGCTCTCCATCAACGACGTCCTGCAACGCCTCCTGGCCACCACCGACTGATCGAGGGGTGGCTCAGGCCCAGACGTCCGGGGTGATGATCCAGGGATCGCGGGGTAGTGACGCGGAGTCGAATCGGGCGGCGAGTGTTGCGGTGTCGACGATCTCGTCGTGATCGGCGAGGCCCAGGGATTCGGCGAGGCGGGACAGGACCGTCGTCGTGGTGACCCCTTCGGCGGCAAGATCTTCGAGGGTGATCGCACCGTCGCGTTTGCTGAGCCGGATTCCCTTGTCGTTCAGCACCATCGGCACATGCGAATAGCCTGGCGGGCGATAGCCGAGCCGTGTCGCCAGATACGCCTGCCGGGGTGCGGACGAGAGCAGATCGTCGCCGCGCACCACCTGATCGACGCCCTGCGCGGCGTCGTCGACCACGACGGCGAGGTTGTAGGCGGGCGTACCGTCGCCCCGGCAGATGACGAAATCGTCGACCATGCCGGTGTATTCGCCGAGCTGGGTGTCGATGACGGTGAACTCGGTTATGGCCGAACGTAATCGGATGGCCGGCGGGCGTCCGGCGGCGATCTTCTCCGCCCGCTGGGCGGTGGTCAGTTCGCGGCATGTTCCGGGGTAGGCGCCTTCGGGGGCGTGCGGCGCCGACGGTGCCTCCAGGATCTCGCGGCGGGTGCAGAAACATTCGAAGGTCTCGCCCGCGTCGGTGAGTTCGGCGATCACCGAGCGGTACATGTCCAGTCGGTCGGTCTGGTAGATCACCGGCTCGTCCCAGTCGATGCCGAGGGCCGCGAGATCGGCGAGCTGCCGGGTGTCGGCGCCGAGGGCGGTGCGGTCCAGGTTCTCCATCCGGATTCGGAACGTCCGTCCGGTGGTGCGCGCGAACAGCCAGGCCAGCAGCGCCGTCCGCAGGTTCCCGACATGCAGTGTCCCGGACGGGGAGGGGGCGAAGCGGCCGGCGGTGGTCATCGGGACTTGAGGCTACCGGCTTCGATCAATTCCTGGCGATATGGCAGTTGGCCGGGCTGGGGCGATATGCCCCCGCGAAGGGCTATGTCGGAGTTTCTGCGTGGCAGGATGGGAAGATGCAGCTTCCGGTCATGCCGCCCGTCGCGCCGATGCTTGCCAAGGCGGTCGCCGCGGTACCCGATCAGCCCGACGACGAGCCCATCTGGTCGTTCGAGCCGAAGTGGGACGGATTCCGGGCGCTGCTCTTCAGGGACGGCGACACGGTGGCGATCGGGTCCCGGGGTGGGAAGGACCTGGCCCGGTACTTCCCGGAGATCGTGGCGGCGGCCAAGGCCGAACTCCCCGACAAAGTGGTCCTCGATGGTGAACTCGGGGTGCCCGCACTCATCGGCGACACCTACCGTCTTGACTGGGATTCGCTGTCGCAGCGCATTCATCCCGCCGAATCCCGCATCAGCATGCTGGCCGAGAAGACGCCTGCGGTGTTCATCGGATTCGATGCCCTCGCACTGGGCGAGGTGAGCGTGCTCGACGAACCGTTCGAGGTGCGCAGGCGTACCCTGCTCGGCGCGGTGGACTCCGCGGGCGGCCGGGACCGGACGTTCCAGGTGAGTCGGGTGACCACCGATCCGGAGATGGCCCGGGAATGGTTCTCGGCGTTCGAGGGTGCCGGTCTCGACGGCGTGGTGGGTAAACGCCTGGCCGGTCCGTATGTGCAGAACAAACGCGAGATGATCAAGATCAAACACAAACGTGCCGCGGACTGCGTGATCATCGGCTACCGGATTCATAAGAGCGGCAACGGAATCGGCTCGATGCTGCTCGGACTGCACACCGACGGCGGCGACCTGCACATGGTGGGCGGATCCAGTGCATTCTCCGATGCGAAACGGATTGAACTGCAACAACTTCTGGAACCGATGCGACTCGATCCCGATACCCCCGCGATGGGTGAGCAGACCCGCTGGCGGTCGGGTAAGGACGGTGCGTGGATTCCGGTGCGGCCGGAGCTGGTTGCCGAATTCGCCTACGACCAGATGGAGAATCATCGATTCCGGCACACCGTGAAATTCCTGCGGTGGCGTCCCGACCGTGATCCGGCGAGCTGCGGCTACGGGCAGCTGGAGGTTCCGCTCACCTACGACCTGCACGACGTGCTGGAAGGGAACTGACATGGCTTCGCGGTCGCCCGCCGAGGAACTCGACGTCGACGGTATCGCCGTGCGGCTGTCGAACCCCGACAAGATCTACTTTCCCGAACTCGGTGAAAACGGCGGCCGCAAAAGAGATCTCGTCGGCTACTACCGCACCCTCGCGCTGGCCGGACCGATGCTGGCGGCCGTCGGCGACCGGCCGACATTCATCGAACGGTATCCCGACGGGGTGCAGGGTGATCAGATCTACCAGAAGCGCATCGCGCGTAGACGACCCGAACATGTACTGTCCACGCCCATCACGTTCCCGTCGGGCCGCAAGGGAGATGCGTTGCGACCCACGGTGCCCGCCGACATCGTGTGGGCAGCCAACTACGGCACCGTCGTCTTCCATACCTGGCCCACCCGGCACCCCGACAACGATCATCCTGATCAACTGCGCATCGACCTCGACCCGTCGCCGGGAACCGATTTCGACGATGTGCGGCGCGTCGCCCTCGAACTCGTCCATCCGCTGCTCGACGAACTGGGCCTGTTCGGATATGTGAAAACCTCAGGCAGCCGGGGCATTCACGTGTACGTTCCCATCGAGCCGCGGTGGGACTTCATCGCCGGACGGCGCGCCGTCATCGCACTGGCCCGCGAACTCGAACGCCGCGATCCCGACACCGTCACCACGTCGTGGTGGAAGGAAGAACGCGGCAGCCGGATCTTCATCGACTTCAACCAGAATGCCCGCGATCGCTCGATGTGCGCCCCGTATTCGGTGCGCCGCAGTCCCGACGGCCGGGTGTCGATGCCGGTGACCTGGTCCGAACTCGCAGACGTCGACCCGGCGGTGTTCACGATGGCTAGTGTCCCGGATCTGGTTGCACGCCGGGAAGATCCGTGGGCCGACATCGATGACCGGCGCACCGGCATCGAACCGCTGCTGGAGATGGTGGCCCGCGACGACTCAAATGGCTTGGGCGACATGCCGTATCCGCCGAGCTACCCGAAGATGCCGGGTGAGCCGCCGCGGGTGCAGCCGAGCAGAAAGGTTGCCGCACACTGGGATGAACACGGCAACAGGATCGATGGTCAGTCAGGTCCGGAACACCAGCAGGAGCGTGAGATACACCGCGTACGCGGCGACGAACGCGGCACCCTCGAACCGGGAGATCTTTCGGCCCGAGATGAACACGGGAACGCACAGTAGGGTGACTGCCGCCATGAGCGGGATGTCGATGCGGATCAGGCTGTCGTCCACAGCCATTGGGCGCACCAGCGCCGTGGTGCCGAGGACGAACGTGATGTTGTAGACGCTCGACCCGATGAGATTGCCGATGGCCAGGTCACGATTGCCGCGCACCGTCGACACCAGGGTGGTGACCAGTTCGGGTGCCGATGTCCCGATCGCCAACACGGTCAGGCCGATGACGGCCTTGCTGACACCGAGGTCGTCGGCCACGTGTACGGCACCGTCGACCAGCCAGTCGGCGCCGATGACCACGAGGGCGATACCGCCACAGAGTTGGGCGGCGGCGGTCCACCACGGGCTGGGTTCGTCCGGTGCGTCTGCTGTCGGATGCTCGGCCGGTGAGGATTTGGACGTGAGGTCGGCACGAATCGCCAGCCCCGTGTAGGCGATCGCGAAAACCAGCAGCAGCGCGCCGTCGAACCGCGACAGCGTTCCTCCCGCACACAGTACGAGGAGCAGTACTGCGCTGAACACCATGCACGGCAGGTCGATGCGCAGGGTGCGCCGCTGCAGCGCCAGTGGGACGATCGCCGCCGACAAACCGAGGATGAGCAGGATGTTCACGATGTTGGTGCCCGCGATATTGCCGATCGCCATCGCACCCGCGTCGTTGACGGCGGCGTCGATTCCGACGGCGAGTTCGGGCAGGCTGGTGCCGATCGACACGACCGTCAGGCCCACCAGCAGCGGGGACACGCCGAGCCGGGTGGCGATACTCGCACCGCCCCGGACCAGTGCCTCGGCACCCACCACCAGCGCCAGCAGACCCGCGGCGATAAGTGCGTACTGTTGCATCCCCCGACCCTAGGGTGCCGAGTGGATCGTCGCAGTCGGTTGCCGGGACCAATGGGGGTATTCCGCGCCGTCGGCCGAGTATTAGGGTGCCCTCATGGCGACAGGAATCCGTAGGTCGAGGGTCGGCGGCAGAATCGGCACATTGGTGGTGATGGCCGGGTTGAGCCTGGCTCTCGTCGTGGCAGCGGGAGTGCGGGCGCCGGAGGCCGGTGCCGCGCCGACGTTCCGGCCGCACATCGAGGTGTACCTCGCCGACGGCGTCACCCCCGTCGGGAGTACCCGCGTCCATGCCGGCGACATCCTGGTGGTCAAGGGCCGCGGTTTCGACCCGAACGCCAACACCGGCGGATTCCCGCTCCCGGTGCCGCCGGGTGTCCCGAACGGCACGTTCATCGCGTTCGGTGCCTTCGCACCCAAGTGGCGGCCGTCGCAGGACGCCCCGGAATCGGCACGCGCCACCAGCAGACTCGGCGTGCAATGGGCGATGTCGCGGGACGCACTCGCCAGGGTGCCGTCAGCGCCGTTCGACATGCGCCGCACCATCCGTCAGCAGTGGGTACCGCTGGCAGCCGACGGATCGTTCACCGCCAAGCTCAAGGCGTCCACGCCCAAGGAGATCCCGGCCGGAGCTCGCTGGGGCGTCTACACCTACGCCGCAGCCGGAGCCGTCAACGCGGCGCAGGAACTGTCGGTGCCGGTCAGCTATTCGACACAGCCCGGCCCCAACACCCCGAAACCCGCACCCGCCGACCTGGCCTGGGCCTACTCGCCCAACTTCTATGCCACCGTCACCGAACGCTCACAGGGCACCGTGTACGGCACCGACGGCGCGGGCGTCGACGACCAGGACCGGCTCACCTTCACCCGCACCGGCGGCGAGGTCCTGGGCGGCACCGGAACGCTGCGCTTCAAGGGCACCATCGTCGCCTTCACGAAGTTCCACCTACTCGAAATCGCGCTGGCCGACCCGATCATCACCGTCCGCGGCGGCAAAGGCGTACTCAGCATGCGCACGTCGACGACCAACATGAACGGCACCGACGCTCTGCGTCGGGTCGCCCTCGCCGACGTCGATCTCTCCGGAATCGGCGACGGCAAGTCGGTGCGCGGCGCCAAGGTCACCTTCCGTCCCGGTATCCGGCCCGAGGTGCTGGCGCTGCTCAGCATGGGCGCGGCGTCGCCACTGGACCTGAACCTGAGCTAAACGAACCGGTGAGCGCGGGCGGGTGGTGTTATGGATACGTCACCGCCGAAAGGAGTTCGCGTTGTCCGCCACCTCAGATCCTGTCGACGCACCCGCATGGTTCACCAGGGCGCTTGCGCATAAACCCGAACACGGCTCGACGACGGTCGACGGCTGCGAGATCCACTACCGTGCCTGGGGCGAGGTGGGTATGCCCGGCATCCTGCTGGTGCACGGCGGCGGAGCCAACTCGTCGTGGTGGGATCACGTCGCACCGTTCGGTGCGGGCACCCACCGGATCGTGGCGCTCGACATGAGCGGGCACGGCGACAGCGGCCGCCGCGACATGTACTGGACGCCGGTCTGGGCGAAGGAGGCGATGTCCGCGGCCCGCGCCGGCGGCATCGACGGTAAGCCGTTCGTCGTCGGGCACAGCATGGGTGGCTGGGTCACCTCACAGATCGCCGTCGACTTCGGCGACGAACTCGCCGGGATCATGATCATCGACTCGCCGCTCAACGACGAACCGCCCGAGATCAGGCCCATGCAGGAACGCGCCCGGTCGGCAAACAAACATCACGGCCCCCGCAAATCGACTCTGGAGGAGATCGTCGCCCGCTTCCGGCCACAACCCGCACAGCACGTCGTGCTGCCGTACGTGGGCCGCAACATCGCCGAACAATCGGTGCACGAGGTGGACGGCAACTGGGTGTGGAAGTTCGACCGCGGGATCTTCACCCCGCACCAGCATGGTGGTTTCAAACTCCGTGACCGGCTGCCGGAGATGAACGTCCGCACCGCCTACGTACGCTGCGAACACGGCCTCATTCCCGACGAGATGGCCGCCGACATCAACGAACTCCTCGACCACCGGGTGCCGATGGTGGAACTCCCCGACAGCGGCCACCACCCGATGCTCGACCGCCCTTTGACGCTGATCGCCGCCATCCGCGCCACCATCGGAGCCTGGGAGGTACACGACCGGATCGCTGCGGCCGGGTAGCTGGTCGCGTCCTAGAACTCGCCGGAGATTAAGGCTTTGACCTGCGTGAATCGGTTCTCGCGACGTTGCGGAAGCCTGGTTGATCGTTAGTGTTCGTCTACACAGCGGAGAACGTGGAAGGGACGCACATGACGGCAATTGTGGAGCTCGGTGACGGGCTCAAGGTTTCGGCACTCGGATTCGGTGGGATGTCGCTGACCGATGTGTACGGCGCGGTGACCGATGACGATGCACTGCGCACGCTCAACCAGGCCGTCGACAGCGGTGTGACGTTCATCGACACCGCGAACGGATACGGCGACGGACGCAGCGAGACGACGATCGGCAAGCTGCTCAAGACCCGTCGCGACGAGGTGCAGCTCGCGACGAAGTTCGGGATCGTGAAGCAAGGCGGCGTCGGGCAGCGCGGCGTGCGCGGCGACCGCGACTACATCCGCGAACAGGTCGAGCTGAGCCTGGGACGCCTGGGTACCGACCGCATCGACCTCTACTACCAGCATCGCGTAGACCCGATCGTCCCTATCGAGGAAACGGTCGGCGCGCTCAAGGAACTCATCGACGAGGGCAAGGTGCTGCACATCGGTCTGTCGGAAGCGACCGGCGACGAGATCCGCCGGGCCGCCGGCGTGCATCCGATCGCGGCCATTCAGTCGGAGTGGAGCGTCGTATCCCGCGATGTCGAGCGTTTCGTCGTGCCGTCGGCGAAAGAACACGGCGTCGGCTTTGTGTCCTATTCGACGCTCGGCCGCAAATGGCTGACCGGCCTGCTGAACTACGACGACCTCGTCGACGGCGATGTGCGGCTCAAGATTTCGCGCTACACCCCGACCAACCTCGCCTACAACCAGCCGATCCTCGACGAGTTCCTGCAGATCGCGAATGATGCCGGAGTGAGCGGCGCACAGCTCGCGCTCGCCTGGTTCTACAACAAGGGACGGCAACTCGGTGTGCAGGCCGTGTCGATCCCGGGTTCGCGTTTCCCCGAGCGGGTCGCGGAGAACCTGGCCGCGGTCGAGGTCGAACTGTCCACCGAGCAGATCGAGCGCCTCGACACGCTGGCGGACCAGGTTCGCGGACACCGCTCCGCGCAGCCGCAGCTGGTCTCCTCCGCGCGGGAGTAGCCGCCAAACAGACCTTCACCGCAAGGGACGCGCCACTTCCGAAGACCCGCCTTGGGCGGGTCTTCGTCGGCTCTGTCCCGCTCACGGGATTGGTTGCTTGCGAACGAATTTCGTGAGCATTGAACCCACAGGCTTCGCGTGGTCAATGTAGTAGCCGGGATCTGATCGCTGCATCTCGTAAGTCTTCG
Source organism: Gordonia sp. (in: high G+C Gram-positive bacteria) (assembly GCF_020438995.1). Lineage (GTDB taxonomy): Bacteria > Actinomycetota > Actinomycetes > Mycobacteriales > Mycobacteriaceae > Gordonia. The sequence continues at coordinate 1,433 of NZ_JAGQTN010000059.1, read as the reverse complement.
CGGAACGTATCCAGTGTGGCTACGGTGTACATTCCGTCGATTCGGGCCTTCGCCCAGAGGTCATGGATGCGGGCGAGGTCAGCGTCCCGGCGTGACGATGGTCGGATCGACCCAATCGCTGATGCTGCGTAGGTTCGCTCGGTAATCGACGAGTGGGATCGTGTTACTCATCTGTCCCCACGAACAAGTACTCGGACACGTTCTGACGGGTCGCGGCGGCGTGGGTGCCGAAGCTGTACTTGTGGTCTACCGCGATAGTTTCGACGCGGGGCTTGACCTTGCCGAGCAGGTCGACGATCCGGTCGGCCGGTGGCAGAGCGTTGGACGAGTAGGACAGGACGATCGTGCCGGCGTCCTCGAATTGCTCGAAGCTGCGGCTCAGTGCGTCCTCGATGGTTCGTTTGTAGGCGAACGGGGTGAACCGTTTGGTCAGCTTTTTGGTCTTGGTGTTCTCCATGATTTCCATGCCTCGCCAATAGGCGCTGAGCCCCTCGAGCAAGTGGTAGCGCTTGATGTAGTCGGCGTCATCCGTGGGTGGGGCGTACGGAGGGTCCAGATAGACCAGGTCCGGGGGTGCGTCGACGTTGTTGTCGGGTCGTAGGTCGAACACGTCGCCGTGGTGCGCCTTGTGGCCCGACACGCCGTTGTCGAAGACCACCGCGTTGTACGCCGCGACGGCCTCGCGGAAGTGCTCGGGGAACGACAGCCGCAGGTCGCGTCGGCCGTCGGCGTACTTGGTGGAATCGGTGAATGTGAAGACGCCGCGTGGCTGTTTGCGGGCGGCCGACAGGACGAGTGCCGAGATCGCGATGTCGCGCTCGTACCCGGTGAGCAGGTCGATATGCGACCAGGCCGAGTCGAGCCACTCACGGGCTTCGGGTGTGTAGTACAACCCGTCGAAGGTGGACTGGATGAAGTCCCGGTCGTCGGCTGCCGGCGCGTCGCAGATGGTGTCGACGATGTCGTCGGCGAGGGCCACCGTCGAGTTCTCGACGGTGGCGCGGGCGATGACCGACGGAAAGTTGAGGAAGTCGTTGCTGGTGACCCGGTACCCCTGGGCCTTGAGCAGGTACGACACCACGCCGGAGCCGCAGAAGGCGTCGACGGCGCTGCGTCCGCCGACGTTGCCGAAGACCTCGGCCAGGTGCGGTGCGAGCTTGTATTTCGACCCCATGTACCGCAGTCGGGGGAAGTCGCGGACGCGCCGAAGAGCCTCGGCGGACTGATCGGGCATTGGCACACCTTCCGTCGAACCGCGTCGTGCATCGCAGCTTACGAGGGAGCTACGACAGCAGCCGGTGCACCAAACGAATCGGAACGTAGGTGTCAGCTGGTGACACCTACGTTCCGATTAGATCCGGACCGGCCGGATCGGTGGCGGAGGATAGGGGATTTGAACCCCTGAGGGCTGTTAACCCAACCCGCGTTCCAGG
>NZ_JAGQTN010000058.1 GCF_020438995.1 Gordonia sp. (in: high G+C Gram-positive bacteria) | reverse complement strand
GCGACGACGTCGGCCTCGCGGAAGCGGCGGTGGCCGCCGGGGGTGCGGATGGAGCTGAGAACCCCGGAGCTGGCCCAGCGGGCGACGGTCTTGGGGTTGACGTTGAACATTGCGGCTACCTGACCGGGGGTCAGGGTGTGCTGCGCCGCGACGCCGGGGGTGATGAAGTCGCTGGGCGCGGTTTCGAGTGTGGTCACGGGGGTCCTCCCGACTGGGTGATCGGTCCGCACCGGTGGCGCGGAACCGAAGCGGCTGGGGTGGCAGTCCGCCCGCCGTGACCTCGCCTTTGAATCGGCCGGTCCCGGACAAATGAACTGTGCGCTTCATGAATACACGCAAATCGCCCGGGTACTCGAACAGTCAGCTAATGGTAAAGAAACGGCAAAATGGACTGGCGTACCCTGAACGCCGTGCCAAACGACAGTCAGCAGCAAAACGGGGGCAGTGAATTGACGGGCGGGGAACCGGCGGGAGCGTCCACGGGTGCGCTGATCCGTGCGGTTGTCCTGTACGCGGTGGCCAGGCTCGCGCTCGTCGCAGTGTTCACCCTGCTCATCCTGTTCATCCCCAAGCTGTTCAGTGTGACCGTCCCGTTCATCGCGGCGCTGGCCTTCGGTGTCCTCATCGCCCTGCCGCTGGGCATGTTCCTGTTCAAGGGCCTGCGGACCGACGTCAACGACAACATCGCCGCGGTCGACGCCGAACGTCAACGCAAGCACGACGACCTCCAGGCCCGGCTGCGGGGCAAGTGAGCCCAACAGTGACGCCGGAGTGGGCCGCGTCGGCCCTCGACATCGACCATCGCGGCGACACCACCTGGCAGCGCAACGCCGTCAGGCTCATCGAGGCCGATGCCCGGCGCAGCGCCGACACCCACCTGCTGCGGGTGGAGTTGCCGACGTGGTCGCGCTGGACGGCCACCGACGGCACTGAGACCGGGGTCGAGCTGTACCTGAAGGACGAGAGCACCCATCCGACGGGATCTCTCAAGCACCGGCTCGCGCGGTCGCTGTTCCTGTACGCGATCTGCAACGGCTGGGTCACCGAGAACACGACCGTTATCGAGGCGTCGTCCGGGTCCACTGCTGTAAGTGAGGCGTATTTCGCCAAGCTGATCGGGGTGCCGTTCGTGGCGGTGATGACCAAGGGCACCTCGCCGACCAAGACCGCCCTCATCGAACGCCAGGGCGGCCGCTGCCACTTCGTCGACAAACCGGGCCAGGTGTACGACGCGGCGCACCGGCTCGCCGACGAGCTGGGCGGCCACTTCATCGACCAGTTCACGATGGCCGAACGGGCCACCGACTGGCGCGGCAACAACAACATCGCCGAGTCGATCTTCGCGCAACTCGAATGCGAACAGCATCCGGTGCCGACGTGGATCGTCGTCGGCGCCGGAACCGGCGGCACGTCGGCCACGCTCGGCCGCTACCTGCGCTACCGTCGGCACCCCACCTGGCTGTGCGTGGTGGACCCGGAGAACTCGGTGTTCACCCCGGCCTACGAAGCCGGCGACGGCACGCTCATCTCCGACGCCGGATCGCGCATCGAGGGCATCGGCCGGCCACGCGTCGAGCCGTCGTTCGTCTCGCAGGTCATCGACCGGATGATCCGGGTGCCCGACGCCGCGTCCGTGGCGACGGCCCGCCTGGTGTCAGACCGCCTCGGCAGGCTGGTCGGCGGGTCGACGGGCACCAACATGTGGGGCGCGCTGAAACTGGTCGCCGAGATGGTCGCCGAGCGCCGCCCCGGCAGCGTCGTCACCCTCCTGTGCGACCCGGGCGACCGCTACACCCACACCTACTTCGACGACGCCTGGGTCGCCGCCCAGGGCCTGGACCTGACTGGCCCCCACAACGTCCTCGATGAGTTCTTCGCCATCGGCCGCTGGTCGATGCCCCGCCCCTGACGTTTGCCAGTGGAAGTTCCGTGTGTCATCGGAGCACAGGTCTTCCCGGGGTAGTCGGTCAAGCATGATCTGTGTCGCTGCGCGGCCCGCCGTAACTGACGCCGAGTGCCTTGGAACCGCTGCATGGCGTCGGCCTGGATGGTGCTGCGATTGATGTCCGGCTCCTCATCGAAAGAGGTTGTCCCTGCGAGACTTCGCCGCAGGGTACGCAGTCTCGCCGACCGCCCGGTCCCTCGACGCACCCTGACATCGTGGATGACCGGGCGGGGGACACCGGTTCGGCTGGCCGGTGGACTCGGCGTCGTTCTCCGCATGCAGGTAGACGTTCGGCTTGTACTGTCCGGTGACCGCGCAGTACGGGGTGTCGCCCCTCGACGGCCCCTCGTCGCCTACATCGGGCACGACGACCTTGCCCGTGTAGTGGACGAGTACCGCCTGCAGATCCAACCGGATCACCTGCTGCCCGATGTGGTTCTGTGGGAGGTGGAGGATCTGTCCGCAGTACCCCGAAATCCCCCCGACCCCCACTGCGCCGCCGCGTTGGTCGCGGCATTGGATCTCGCCAGTTCTGATGCCGATGACGCCATCGCGGCCTCGGAACGGATTCTGGCGGCAGCCATCGACGCGTCGGCCACACTTGATCGCCCGAAAGCGAGCGGCCCGAGATCGACGTACGCCGATCGACGCCCCCGCGTCGTCGTGAACGACCTGGCCACCCTCCGGGGAGCCTCGACCGGGATAGTGGAACTGCCGGTACGGCTAGATTGGTGCCACCGTGGTACCTGAGGCTCCTTGGCGGGATCGCTGTTTCCGTGGCCGGCGCGGCACACGCGCCTAAGGTGTGCCTAAGGGCGCTGGGTTACGATCCGCAGCATGAGTGAATCGGCACAAACCGGGCCCGACGCGGCAAGGTCCGGCGTTCCGCTGGTTCAGGCGCGGAATCTGGTGCGTGAGTACCGGATGGGTGATCAGACGGTGCGGGCGCTCGACGGACTCGACCTGACCCTGGGCGGCGGGCAGTTCGCGTCGGTGGTTGGGCCGTCGGGTGCGGGGAAGTCGACGCTGCTGCATGTGCTCGGTGCGCTCGACACCCCTACGTCCGGGACCATCACCGTCGACGGGGTGGATCTCGGTTCGCTCGACGACGCGGCGGCTTCGTCGTTCCGGCGGACTCGGGTCGGGTTCATCTTCCAGTTCTTCAATCTGGTGCCGACGATGTCGGCGTGGGAGAACGTGGCCCTGCCCCGGCTGCTCGACAGTCAGTCGCTGCGCAAGGCGAAGCCGCGGGCCGTCGAACTGCTCGAACGGGTGGGCCTCGGCGCACGGATCGATCACCGGCCGAGTGAGCTGTCCGGGGGCCAGATGCAGCGGGTGGCGATCGCGCGTTCGCTCATCATGGACCCGGCGATCCTGCTGGCCGACGAACCGACCGGCAACCTCGACTCCAAGACCGGGCAGTCGGTGCTCGAACTGCTCGGCGAGGTGGCGCACGACCCCGACAGGGCTGCGGGCCGGCTGGTGGTGATGGTCACCCACGACGCGGGGGCGGCGGCGTTCGCCGACACCACCATCACCGTGCGCGACGGCCGGGTCGCCTGACCCATGATCTCGTCTCTGCTCGCGGGTCTGACCCGGATCCGCCTGATCAACCTGCGTGAACTGCGCACCCACCGGCTGCGGGTGCTGACCTCGCTGTCGGTGGTCGTGGTGTCCTCGGCGCTGCTGATCGCGGTGCTCGGCACCTATGGCTCGATGACCGAGTCTGTGCGGCAATTCAATTCGGCGATCAGCGGGGCGGCGAAGCTGGAGGTCACCGCGATCGGCGACGCCGGTCTCGACGCCGCGATCGCCGGACAGATCCGCGGTGAGGTGCCCGGGGCCAAGGCCGTCGTGCCGATGATTCGAGGTACCGCCAGAATCGGTTCGGGGACAACCGAAACCGATCTGGAGAAGCCGGATAAGACTGTGCCGCTGCTCGGTTCGGATTTTCGGGTGTCATCGCTGTCGGGTGACCTTCGAAAAGCCATGGACCAGAACGAAAACCAGAAAGAAGAAACGCAGAGCCGCTTCAGCACGGAGCAGTTGGCCTCCGGGGTGATCGCCGGCCCGGGCACCGGACTGGTCAAGGACCAGAAGACCACCATCAACGGGATACCCGTCACCGTGCTCGACGTCGCCGGCGGTGACGCGCTCAACGGCGGCGGCTTCGTGTTCGCCTATCTGAATCTGGCGCAACGGCTCACGGCCAAGGTGGGCAGGCTCGATTCGATCCTCATCGTTCCGCGCGACGGTGTCCCCACCGCACAGCTGC
>NZ_JAGQTN010000057.1 GCF_020438995.1 Gordonia sp. (in: high G+C Gram-positive bacteria) | reverse complement strand
CACCCGGGTTGGCACTCGGAATGACACCCGGGTTGGCACTCGGAATGACGGAGTGCCAATTTCGGTTAGACTACGCGTCGGCAGGTTCAGATATCCGGAGGTTGTGGTGCCCACCTATTCATATGCGTGTACGGAATGCGACAACAAGTTCGACGTCGTCCAGTCGTTCTCTGACGATTCCCTGACCGAATGCCCCGAGTGCGCGGGCCGCCTTCGCAAGCTGTTCAACTCCGTCGGCATCGTGTTCAAGGGCAGCGGCTTCTACCGCACGGACTCGCGGTCGGGCTCCTCCGCCTCGGAGAAGGCGTCCAGTTCGGAGTCGTCGAGCAGCGGTTCGTCCGACTCCTCGTCCTCGAAGTCGTCGGATTCGTCGAAGTCGGACTCGACCTCGAGCAGTTCGTCATCAGCCGGTAGCTCGTCGTCCTCGTCCACCAAGAGCACCGCCGGGGCGTCCGCTTAGGAGTCACATTCTAGCGGGGTTCGCAGCGCAGGAATCCGCCGCCGGGCGTCAGCACCCAGTCGACCGGCACGTCGTGCTCGTCGGCCGGCAGATCGTCGATGAGTTCGTCGTCGTACACCACCGCGACCAGCTCCGCGCTCGTGGAGCCGAGTGAACGGTCGTAGTAGCCCGCGCCCCGGCCGAGCCGGACACCGGTGCGGGAGACGGCCATCGCGGGCAGGAACACCACCGATGCCCGCTCGACGGCGTCGGCGCCGAGTCTGCCGCCGCCGGGTTCGTACAGGCCGAACCGAGCCACCGAGAGAGTGTCCGCGGGGTCGTAGCGCGCCCAGTCCAGTGCGTCCGGAGCGCCGGGCGGCACCACCGGGACCAGCACCCTGACCCCCTGCCCGGTCAGCGCGTCGAGCATCGCCCGGGAACCCGGTTCGGTTCCCGACGGCACATAGGCGGCGGCCACCACGTCGTATTCGAGCCTCAGCGGTGCGCAGGTCATCCACTCGGCCAGATCCTTGGCGGCCTGCTCGCGATCGGCCTCCGACCGGGCCCGACGTGCCGCGCGAACAGCCGCACGCACCTCGTCCTTCGTACCGGTCACGACGATCCTTCCTGCCGATATGTGCCAGTGCGGTGCACGCGATGTATCCCGTGCGGTGCACGTGATGTGTCCCGTGTGCCGCACGTGGGTACCGGCTGCGTGATGCCTGCGAAGTTGTGACGTACTCGGCGCACACGCGGCATCGGCCTGGGTCACAGCCTAGGGTGGATCCATGGCACCAACGAGCGCACACGCGGATCTGTCCGCCGAATACGAGACGGTCCCCAACACACCTCCGATCCCACGGACCGCGGTGGTCCCGGCTGCGGGTCTGGGCACGCGGTTTCTGCCCGCCACCAAGACGGTGCCCAAGGAGTTGCTGCCGGTCGTCGACACCCCGGGCATCGAACTCGTCGCCGAGGAGGCCAAGTCGGCCGGTGCCGAACGTCTGCTGATCGTCACCTCCCCGGGCAAGGACGGTGTGGTCGCCCACTTCGTCGAGGATCTCGTCCTGGAGAACACTCTGTCCAAGCGTGGCAAGAACGCGATGCTGGCCAAGGTGCGCAAGGCCCCGTCGCTGCTCGAAGTCGCCTCGGTGGTCCAGGACAAACCGCTGGGCCTAGGACATGCCGTCGGGTGCGTCGAGCAATATCTCGACGACGACGAGGACGCGATCGCCGTCCTGCTGCCCGACGACCTGGTCCTGCCGGGCGGTGTCCTCGAGGTGATGGCCCGTACCAGGGCGCGCCGCGGCGGTTCGGTGCTGTGCGCCATCGAGGTTCCCGACGACAAGATCAGCGCCTACGGTGTCTTCGACGTCGAGGAACTGCCCGATGCCAACAATCCGCGCGTCATGCGTCTGAAAGGCATGGTGGAAAAGCCCAGGCGGGAGGATGCGCCGTCCAATCTGGCCGCCGCCGGGCGGTACATCCTCGACCGCAAGATCTTCGACGCACTGCGCCGCATCACGCCAGGAGCCGGTGGTGAGCTGCAACTCACCGACGCCATCGCGCTGCTGATCTCCGAAGGCGAGCCGGTGCATGTGGTGGTGCACCACGGCACCCGTCATGACCTGGGCAATCCGGGCGGATACCTGAAGGCGGCCGTCGATTTTGCCCTCGACCGCGACGACTACGGCCCCGAACTGCGCGAGTGGCTGACCAAACGGCTCTCCGAGTGAGGGCATTCGGGGCGCGCCCGCTTTCCCGTCGGCGCATCTGCCGTCCCACAGGGTAGGTTTTCCCACGGAGGTAGGGCCGGATAACGTTGCACCGGCGGCTCATGAGGTGCGAGAGGTGACATGCGTTCGGTCGAGGATCATCTGACTTTGGTGACCGCTGCGGCGGTGGCGCCGAGGCCGGTGCGGGTGGCGATTTCCGAGGCCCAAGGTCTCATGTGCGCCGAAGAGGTCGTCGTCGAGCGGCCGATGCCGGGGTTCGACCAGGCTGCGATCGACGGCTATGCCGTGCGTGCGGTCGACGTCGCCCTCGCCGGGCAATTGGCGCCCGGAGACCTCGACGACTTCGATCACGGCGGCGCCGAATTCGTCGACCTGGAAGCGGGTGAACCACTGATCGTCGGATTGCCCGTCGTCGGTGACGTGTCGCCCGGGGCGCGGACGCCCACCCGGCTGCAGCCGCGCCAGGCTGTGCGGGTCGAGACGGGCGCCCCGATGCCGACCCTCGCCGACGCGGTGGTGCCGTTGCGCTGGACCGACGGCGGTGAGCAGCGCGTGAAGATCGGGCACGGCGTGGGCAGCGGTGACTACATCCGGCGTGTCGGCGACGACGTGGCCCCCGGCGATGTCGCCGTGCGCGCGGGCGCGATCATCGGGCCCGCACAGGTCGGTCTGCTGGCCGCGGTGGGGCAGGCACGCGTACTCGTTCATCCGCGGCCACGGATGTCGGTCATCTCGATCGGCAACGAACTCGTCGACATCGACAGGGATCCGGGTCCGGGGCAGGTTTTCGACGTCAACAGCTATGCGATCGCCGCCGCCGGCCGCGATGCGGGCGCGGACGTCAACCGGGTCGGCATCGCCGAACGCGACATCTCGCGGATGCGTGAGGTGGTCGAGGCCCAGTTGATCCGGTCGGAGGTCGTGGTCATCACGGGCGCGGTCGGCGGCAGCGCCTCGCGTGCGGTGATCGGGGCGCTCAGTGACCTCGGTGACCTGGAGGTGGCCCGTATCGCCATGCATCCCGGGTCCGTGCAGGGTTTCGGCAGGCTCGGCCGCGACGAGGTGCCCACCTTCCTGCTCCCGGCCAATCCGGTCAGCGCGCTGGTGGCGTTCGAGGTGATCGTGCGGCCGCTCATCCGCATCGCGCTGGGCAAACGTCAGCCGATGCGACGCACCGTGCGGGCCCGCACCATCGGGCCGATCGTGTCGGTCGCGGGCCGCAAGGGTTATCTGCGCGGCCAGCTGATGCGCGACGAACGGTCGGGGGAGTATCTGGTGCAAGTGCTCGGTGCCTCGCCGACCGGCTCCTCGCATCTGCTGGCCGAACTCGCCGACGCCAACTGCCTGATCATCGTCGAACCCGAGGTCGAGGAACTCGGCACCGGCGACGAGGTCGAGGTCGCGTTTCTCGCGCAGCGAGGCTGAGTGCGCGTTCCCGCGCAGCGAGGCTGAGTGCGCGTTCCCGCGCAGCGAGGCTGAGTGCGCGTTCCCGCGCAGCGAGGCTGAGTGCGCGTTCTCGCGCGGGTGGCTGACTGTGCGTTCTCGCACTGCCGGGATGAGTGCGCTAGAGTCGCGGTCGGGTTTCTCACTTCACAACGGTCGTCCCCTGTGGGATAGGCCGTGCCCGACGCCATCCATCTCGATCGGAGATTTATGCCTACCGCCTCGCGGATCCTGGTCGCTCTCGCCGGAGTGCTCGCCGTTCTGATTCCCGCCGGACTCGTGGCATCGCCGGCGCAGGCAGCCCCCGGCTACGCCGTGGGCCCCGGCACCGCGATCGTCGTCGACGGGTCGGCGGCGTGCACGCTGGCGGTCGCCGGATACGACAAGGCAGGCCGGCTGATCGGCCTGACCGCGGGACACTGCGGCAACGTGGGATCCAAGGTGGCCCTGGAGAGCCGCCGGTCCGGCGTCGTGGGCATGATCGTGGTCAAGAACAAGCAGGTCGACTACTCGGTCATCAACTTCAACAAGGCCGCGGTGCGTCCGGTGCGGACGGTCGGCCGGGCCACCGTCACCGGGATCGGGCAGCACCCCGCCGCGGGTCAGCGGGTCTGCAAGTCGGGCCGCACCACCGGCTATTCGTGCGGTCGGGTGATGGAGAACAGCGCCCGCAGCTACGAGACCCTCAACTACGTCTGCGCCGCCCCGGGTGATTCGGGCGGACCGGTGATCGCGAACGGCAAGCTCGTCGGCATCCTCACCGGTGGCGCCGGGGTGGCGATCCCGTTCACCAATGCGGGCCTCATCGTCGAATGCATGCACCCGGCGATCCCGATCTACTCCCCGATGATCGCCACCAAGGTGTCGGTCGTGCTCGACCAGCTCAACTACTACCGCACCTACGGCGCAGGGTTCCGTCCGGTCTGATCGTGTAGATCGCCCGTACGGACCTGTTCCTTGTCCGGCCTTTCCCAGTCGAGGTGGTTGGTGTGCTGAATTGGCTCGGTGGTCCGCATACCAAGGCGTGGCAGTCGACTCTGGGCCCACTGCGGACATCCGCGGGCATGGTGAGCGTGCGGCCCATCCGTCTACGGGACGGCCAGATCTGGAGTGATCTGCGCATCCGCAACGAGAAGTCGCTGGTGCCGTGGGAACCGACCGGAATCGGTAGCTGGGCGCAGCGGCATCATCGCAGCCAGTGGGGGCCGCTGTACGGGGCTCTCAAGTCTGAGGCCAAACGGGGCACCGTCTTGCCGTACGTCATCGAGCTCGACGGGCGGTATGTGGGGCAGCTGACCGTCGGGAACATCCAGCGGGGGGCGGTGCGTAGTGCGTGGATCGGATACTGGATCGACTCCGATCATTTCGGCGGCGGTATCGCCACCGCGGCGGTGGCTCTCGGTGTCGATCATTGCTTCGGCCCGATCGGGCTGCACCGTCTCGATGCGACCGTGCAACCGGCCAACCTGGCATCGCAGGCGGTGCTCACGAAGGTCGGCTTCCGCAATGAGGGCCTGCTCAAGCGCTACATGGATGTCGACTCCAAGTGGCGTGATCACCTGTTGTTCGCGCTGACGGTCGAGGAGCTGCCGGGCACGGCGGTCGAGGCACTGGTCCGCTCGGGCCGCGCGAGCTTCTAGGGCGTGCCTGCCATATCCGCTGAGCCGTTGAGACCGTACAAGGGGATGGGAGACACGCCCTAAGCGTTTGCTGAGAACGTCGGGCTGATCCGGTGCAATCCGGCGCGTCTACGCCACGGCGCCGGTGATCGGTCATACATTGTTCACGGTGGCAATGTGACCAGAGTGGCGGTTGCAGTATGAGCGAAGGAGTCATCCGATGCCCAACTCCCTCCTGTGGGTCTGCCTTGTCGCCGTGTGGCTGTTCGTACTGGTGCCGATGGTGATCAACAGAGGCAGGCCGCAGACGCGTATGTCCACGGTGATCGCCACCTCGACGCGCACATTGCATCGCGGTGGCGCACGTGCTCCCGCCGGTCGTAAGAAGCCCGGTGCGCATCCCTCCGATCCGGCACACAAACCTTCGCGCGCCCCATCGCCGACGGCGATCGCGCTGTTGGAGAAGAAGGAAGCCGAACTTCAGGCGGTCCAGGTCGGCGCGGACGTCACCGCCGCCGACGATGCGGAGCCGAGCGAATCTCCGGTTGTCGATGCGTCCCGCGCGGACGATGCCGGTGTGGACGGTGCCGTTGCGGACGGTACCGGTGCGGATGATGTCGGCGCGGACGGTGCCGCCGGTGCCGGAGCGGACGATACTCCCGAAGGCGTGGACAACGAGGTCACCGTGACAACACTGGGCGTCGACCTGAACCCGAAGGATACCGAGGTTCCATCGGATGAGACAGATCGCACCGAGGGCGAATACCATGAGCCGGACGAGGCCCCCGAAACCGATTCGGACGTCACCGGTTCGGACGACACGGATACTGTTGACACCGTATCCGGCGACCTGGACGATCCCGAGCCCGCCGACGATCCGGAAGAAGATCTGATTGATGACGACCTGCTTGCCGAGGCGATGCCGGTTCCCGCGCGGGTTGAGCGAACCCCGGTGACCACCACCGCGCCGCGCAGGGTCTCGCCGTCGCGATCCAAGGAAAGTCTGGCCGACAAACATTCCGAAGCCCGATACGAGGAGCGTCAGCGGGTTCTTCTCGGGTTGATCGCGGTGCTGTTCGGCTCGATCATCGCCGGGCTCGTGCTCGGCGCGATCGGCTGGGTCTTGTTGTTCCTGGTGACGATCAGCCTCGTGGCGTATCTGGCGTTCCTGCGCCGGGCTGTTGTCCGTGAGCAGCAGGCCAGGGTACAGCGGCAAGCACGTGCGGCCCGCCTGCGGCGCGAGGAGGCACGCCGTCGTGAGCGCGAAGAACAGCAGGCGCGACTACGTCCGGTGGTACCCGAACCGCCACGCCGTCGCCGCCCGGGAGGCGCTGTCGTCCTCGAGATCGACGACGAGGATCCGGTGTTCGAGCATCTGCCGAGTGGACCGCGCAGCAACCTCTACTACGGCGACGTCTCCGACGACGAATACCGCCGCGCCGTCGGCTGAGGGGCTCTCCCTTGCGACGGGAAGACCGACCACCCCGCCAGCGATGAGGTGTGAGGTCGCCCAGTGACCGAGCCTCGAAACCACGCAAGATGACGTTGTCGTCTCACGTGGTTTCGAGGCTCACGGGAATAGCTGCACTACCCGGCAGTGGAGGTAGCTATTGCCGATCGGCCTGTGCCAGAACGGCTTGCGCGAGTTTGACGTGGGCGGCGTCGACTAGCTGACCGTCGACGCTGGTGGCGCCTAGCCCGCGGGCCTCTGCCTCCCGGTAGGCCTCCAGGTTGCGGCGGGCCCGCGAAACCTCTTCGGGCGTCGGTGAATACACGGCGTTGGCCAGGTCGATCTGCGAGGGATGGATGGCCCATTTGCCGTTGTAACCGAGCGAGGCCGCGTACCGCGCCTGCTGCTCGTAGCCCTCGGCGTCGGCGAAGTTGGGATAGGGGGCGTCTATGGCGAGGATGCCGGCGATCCGGGCCGCGGTCAGCACCGTCATGCGGGCGTAGTGCCAGAAGTCACCCGGATACGGGTCGCGCGGAACGAAATTGGTGTCGACGCGGGCGCCCTGCGACACACTGAGGTCGCCGGCACCGAAGATGATCGCGTCCAGACGCGGGCTGGCGGTGGCGATCGCTTCGGCGTGTGCCACCCCGGCGACGTCCTCGATGAGCACTTCGAGCCGGATCTGTCGCTTGAGATCGAGATCGGTCTCGAGCTGGGTGAGCAACACGTCGACCCACCAGACATCGCGTGCGGCAGTCACTTTGGGGACGATGATGGTGTCGAGGTTGTTACCCGCACCGGTGACGACCTCGATGATGTCGCCGTACGCCCAGTGGGTGGTGATGTCGTTGACACGCACCGCCCGGGCTGTGTCGCCCCAGTCATAGTCGTTGAGGGCGTGTACGACCTTGGCGCGGGATTCCTTTCGCTGCGCCGGTGCGCAGGCGTCCTCCAGGTCGAGGAAGACGAGGTCGGCCGCCGACGCCGCCGCCTTGGCGAACATGCGCTCATTGGAGGCGGGCGTGGCGAGCTCGGATCGGCGCCGGATGGGCCGGCTAAAGGTGGTCATCGGTGAATGGCCTTCTGTCGGTTAAAGGGTCAGACGATCTTGCGTTCGTGCAGGTCGGCGATCGCCGCCGCATCCATACCGAGCACTTCGGCCAGAACATCGTCTGTGTGCGCGCCGAGCGCCGGTCCGAGGGTGTCGACGATGCCCGCATTGCCGGAGAACCGGGGCACCGGCGCCTGCACCAGCATGCTGTCGAGGTCGTCGTCGTCGATGCGGACGAAGACCCCGCGCGCCTTCATCTGTTCGTCGTCGATGAGGTCGGTGATGTCGTAGACGGGGGCGGCGGCGATCTCGGCGTCCTCGAACACGGCCATCGCCTCTTCGAGAGTGCGGGCGGCAACCCACCCGGCGACAATCGCATCCACCTCGGTGGCTCTGGCGAGCCGGCGCTGCGGATCGGCGAAGTCGTTGTGTTCCACCAGATCCGCACGCCCGATGGCCCGGAACACCCGCATCGCGATGGTCGGTGCGCTCGCCGAGAGGGCGAGCCACTTGTCGTCGCACGTGCGATAGGTGTTGCGGGGCGCGGAGATATCCCATTTGTTGCCGGCCCGGCGCGGGATGTCACCGGTCTGGTCGTAGGTGAGCAGTGACTGTTCGACGAGCCGGGCGAGCGGGTCGATCAGGTTGATGTCGATGAGCTGCCCGTCGGCGCCGTGTACGTCGCGATGGTAGAGCGCCATCATCACCGCGTAGGCGGCGTTGAGTGAGGCCACCCCGTCGGCCAGCATGAACGCGGGGAGCGTCGGCGGGCCGTCGGCTTCGCCGGTGAGATGGGCGAATCCGCTCATCGCCTCACCGAGGGTGCCGAATCCGGGCCGCGGTGCCTTGGGGCCTTCGAGGCCGAAGCCGGTGATGTGCAGCATCACCAGCTTCGGATTGACTTGGTGCAGTTGCTCGTAGTCCAGTCCCCATTTGCGCAGGGTCAGCGGCCGGGTGTTGGCCACCACCACATCGCACTCGGCGGCCAACTTGCGCAGGAGTTGCTGACCCTCGTCGGTACGCAGGTCGATGGTGACTGACCGTTTGTTGCGACCGACGCTTTTCCACATCAGGCCGACGCCGTTGCGCTGGACGCCCCAGCCGCGGATGGCGTCGCCGCCCTGCGGCTGCTCCACCTTGATGACGTCTGCGCCGAACTCGCCGAGGTAGGTGGCCGCCAGCGGTGCGGCGGCCAGCGTCGCCATGTCCAGCACCCGGATCCCCGCGAGCATGTCGCTGCGGGGCGGGGTGCTCGCGTTCTCAGACACCGACGACCTCGGGGACCGATTCGGCCTCTGCCGGGGTCTCGGCGGCGGGCGTGGTGAAGAGGTTGGCGGGACGTTCCAGGCCCAGGTTCTCGCGCAGGGTGTTGCCGGTGTAGTCGGTACGCATCAGCCCGCGGTCCTGTAGCACCGGCACCACCAGTCGGGTGAAGTCTTCGAATGCGCCCGGGAAATGTGTTGCGGCGATGACGAATCCGTCGCAGGAACGGGAGTTGAACCAGTCGGCCATCTGGTCGGCGATCTGCTCGCCGGTACCCACGAAACGCGGCCCCTGCAGCAATGTCGCACGGTGGTTGGCCAGCACTCGCAGCGTCATCTTCTGATCCCCGAGGTGCCGTTTGACACCCTGGACCAGGCCGCGAATGCCGGAGATCGAGTCGACGAGTTCGTCGGTGATCTCGTCATCGAGGCTGTGGCCGGAGAAGTCGTAGTTGGTGACCTCCGACAGCAGGGCGAGCGAGGCCTGCGGGTGGACGAGTTCGTTGAGGAAGATCGCCTCCTTCTCGCGGGCGATGCTCTCGGTCTCACCGGTGATGACGTACACCATCGGCAGGATACGGACGCTGTTCGGGTCGCGGCCCTCGGCTGCGATCGTCGCCTTCTGGTCGGCGTAGTGTTCCTGCGCGATGGCCTGGCTGGGGTTGCCGGTGAAGATGAGATCAGCCCATTTGCCGGCGAATTGGCGGCCACGACCGGACTGGCCGGCCTGGATGATCACCGGGCGGCCCTGCGGGGTGCGGGGCACGGTCAGCGGTCCCTGGACGGAGAAGAACTCACCCTTGTGGCCGAGCTCATGGACCTTGTCGGGGTCGGCGAACACGCCCTCGGCGCGGTTGTCGACGATCGCGTCGTCCTCCCACGAATCCCACAGCTTGCTGACGACGTCGATGAACTCGTCGGCGCGGTCGTAGCGGCGGTCGTGTTCGGTGTGCGCGTCGACGCTGAAGTTGCGGGCCTCGGCGTCGTTGACGGAGGTGACGACGTTCCAGGCGGCGCGGCCGCGGCTGAGGTGGTCGAGGGTCGCGAAGGTGCGCGCCACGTGGAACGGCTCGTAGTAGGTGGTGGAGTAGGTGGCACCCAGCCCGAGGTGGTCGGTGGCGGCGGCCATCGCGCCGAGGATGGCCGTGAGGTCGAGCTTGATGGGGCGGGCACCGCGCAGGATCGCCTCATCGGGGGAGTTGCCGTAGATCGCGGGCATCGCGAGGCGGTCATCGAAGAACATCAGGTCGAACTTGCCGTCCTCGAGAGTGCGGGCGATGCGCTGGTAGTAGCGCAGGTCGAGGTAATCGGCGGCCGAGCTGGGGTAACGCCACGAGCCGGAGAACACCGACACGTTGGATGCCTGCATGAACGCGACGAGTGTGAGCTTGTCGGTACGTGATTCGGTCATTGGTATGCCTCTCAAGATGAAACGTATCACTCAATAACTGATATATTTATAGACGTGACGGCGGTCCGTCAAGGCGTGGCGGCGGACTCGGCGATACTGGGGTATCTGCGGATGAGAGGTGTGTCGGGTGAGTGAGGCAGTGCAGGGGCCCTGGGTGGTCGGCGAGGTCGACGCGGACCCCGTGGACCGGCGTACCGGCCGCGAACGCGTCGGTGAGGTTCTGCGCGAACGGATCCTGGCCGGCGAACTGGCCCCGGGCGAGCGCATCGACCTCGACAAATACGCCGCCGAGTTCGGTACCAGCCGCACGCCCGTCCGCGAGGCCTGCCTGGCACTTGCGCAGGACGGACTGGTGAAGGTCGTCCAGCGCAGCGGGGTCACCGTCATCGGCGTCTCACCCGAATCGACCATCGAGAACTTCCAGCTGATGGCCGCACTGTCCGGGGTGGCCGCGCAATGGGCGGCGGGCAAGATCTCCGAACGGGACCTGTTGCGCGTCAAAGAACTCCAGCGTGAGATCCGGGTCGCCTCCCAGTCCGGCGAGGACATCACCACCCTCAACTGGCTCTTTCACGCCGCCATCAACCGCGCCTGCGGATCACCGCGCCTGATCGGCATGCTCTCGGATGCAGGCAGGATGATCCCGCGCCGCTTCTTCGCCCTGTTCCCCGAACGCGTACCCTGCTCCCTCGATGACCACGAGGACCTCGTGCGCGCCCTCTCGGCCCGCGACGGAGTCGCCGCCCGCCGCATCGCCGAAGGCCACTTCGACATCGCCGCCAAGCTTTTGGCCGATCACCTCGGCCGCCGCTGATCTGCCGACAGCGGCTACCCCGCACCGGTTGAGGTGCGAGCGCCGCGAGGCTCAAAACCCGGTGATACGACATTGTCCGCTCGAAAGGGTTTCGAGGCTCGTCGCTGGGTGACCTTGCACCTCGTAGCTGGCGAGGTGGGCGGCTTCCTGTCAGATGCGGCCGCCGGTTGGGTCGAGTTTGCTGTGATCGCCGAGGCCGTGCCAGGTGCGGGCGTGGTAGACCAGTGGATCTGCCGACTTACCTTCGGCCGCACCGACTTCCAGCGCCTCTACAGCGATGATGGTGGCATCTCCGGCGTCCATCGAGGAGACCGTCTTCCCGCGGATCCAGGCGCGGGTGCCGTGATAGCGGGGTTCGCCGGTGGGCAGTCGCGACCACGACGAGGTATCGGCGAACCGGTCGACGCCATGTGTCGCTGCGAGTTT
>NZ_JAGQTN010000056.1 GCF_020438995.1 Gordonia sp. (in: high G+C Gram-positive bacteria) | reverse complement strand
CCGTTGTCCGACAAGGAACTCGGCGGATTCTCCCACGATCACGCCGACCGCCTCGATCATCCCGCGTACGTGATCTACACGTCCGGATCGACCGGTAAACCCAAAGGTGTGGTGACCGGTTATCGCGGCCTGACCAATATGTACGTCAACCACCTCGACGAGATCTTCCGGCCCGCGGTGGCCCGCTCCCGGTTCGACCGGCTGCACATCGCACACACGGTGTCGTTCGCATTCGATATGTCGTGGGAGGAGTTGCTGTGGCTCACCTACGGCCACACCGTGCACGTGTGCGACGAGGACCTGCGCCGCGATCCACGTGACCTCGTCGCCTACTGCGACACCCACACGATCGACGTCATCAATGTGACGCCCACCTACGCCGAATACCTGATCTCAGCGGGACTTCTGAACGGCGAAACCTTCGGCGGAGCAACAGATTCACACCGACCCGCACTCGTATTGCTCGGCGGTGAGGCCGTGGGTACCGGGGTATGGGACGCGCTGCGCGACGCCGACGGTACCGAGGGTTACAACCTGTACGGACCTACTGAGTACACAATCAACACCCTCGGCGGCGGCACCGACGATTCGGCCACACCCACCGTCGGCAGACCCATCAGCAACACCGTCGGCCATCTGCTTGACCCGTGGCTGCGTCCGGTGCCGCCGGGAGTACCGGGTGAGCTGTACGTCGAGGGTGACGGCCTCGCGCGCGGCTACGGGGGCCGGCCCGAGCTGACCGCCGCGAGTTTCGTCGCACACCCGGACAACCCCGGCGAACGGCTGTACCGCACAGGCGATCTGATGCGCAGACGGGCCGACGGGCTTCTGGATTACCTGGGCCGCACCGACTTCCAGGTCAAGGTGCGCGGCTACCGCGTCGAGCCCGCCGAGGTCGAAGCCGTGCTCGCGGCCGTCGACGGAGTCCTGCACGCCGCCGTTGTGGCACGCACCGATAGCGCCGGGACACCCTCGGCCACAACGACACTGGACGGATACGTGGTGTCCGACGGCGCTCTGCCGCCGATCCCGCAGATCCGGCGGCAACTGGCTGAGAAACTCCCGGCGTACATGGTGCCGTCGACGATCACCGAGATCGACGAGATCCCGGTCAACGTCAACGGAAAACGGGATGTGTCCGCGCTCCCCGAACCTGTGACGGTCCTCGGCGGTGCCGGCCGCGCCGCTTCGATGCTGGAACGGGTACTCGCCGAGATCGCCGCGGGTGTCTTCGGTGTCGACGACGTGGCCCCCGACACCAATCTGTTTGATCTCGGTGCGCATTCGCTGCAACTGATGACGTTCGCCGACGCCGTGCGGAGCAGGCTCGGCGTCGAGCTCAAGGTGGCGGACGTATTCACCAATCCGTCGATCGCGGGTTTGGCCGCGGTGCTCGGCGGAGACTCCGATACCGGCTCGCAGCTGCGGGTTCCTCTGATCGGCTTCCGTCAGGCGGGGGCCGACACTCCGGTGTTCGTCCTGCCGCCGGGCACGGGCCTGGGCTGGCGGTATGGGCAGTTGCTCGCGCACATCCCCGATTCGCGGGGCGTATTCGCCGTGCAGTCACCGGCGATCGCGAGCATCGAGGTCAGTGCCGACCTTGATTCGGCGGCAAGATATTTCGCCGAACAGATCGACCGGGCGGCTCCAGCCGGGCCGGACGGAACAAGGCCGCCGGTGACGCTGCTCGGCTGGTCGTTCGGTGGCTCGGTGACCACCGCGGTCGCGGCAGCACTGGCCGAGCGCGGCCGCGCGGTCGAGTCGCTGGTGCTTGTCGACGCGTTCGCCCGCTCCCCCGCCGAGTATTTCGAATATGTCGACACGATCTCCCCCGCAGCCGCGGCATTGGCGGCGATCGACGTTCCGGTTCCGCCCGAACTCGCGCCGGAGCTGACGGTCGAACAGGCCGTCGAGGTGGTGCGCGGCAGCGATTCCGTGTTCGCCGGGCTGGGCGCCGACTACGTCGAATCCATCGTGGAATCGAATATGTGGGCGTTGACGGTGATGCGGGAACTACATCCGCCGGCCGCACCCGTCGACATCCCGGTGCTGTACGTCGAGGCCGATCCCCCGTTCTCATACAACACGTGGTCCGGGATGCTGGATGTGAAACAGCATGTGCACGTTGAGTATCCGCATCCGCAGATGCTCAACCCCGACGCGGTGCGCACGTGGGGGCCGCACCTGGCCGCCTTCCTGGAGCGGTGACATGACCCATCCGATCCCATTGACCTGCGCCCAGGCCGGACTGTGGTTCGGCCAGACACTGGCCCCCGACAATGCGACGTTCAACGTGTGCGACGCCATCGAGATCCCGGGCGAGGTGGACGTCGAATCACTGGCGCGCGCAGCACAATCGGCTGTCGCCGAGTCCGATACGCTGACCACGCGGCTGGTCGAGACCGGTACCGGGTGGCGTCAACTGCCCGGCGGCTTCGACCTTCCGCTGCCCACCGTCGTCCACAGCGATGCCGACGATCCGTGGCCGACGATCACCGCGCAGGTCCGCGAGTGGACCGGCAGTGCGCACGATCTACGCGCCGTACCCGGTGTGCACCAATGGATCATCAGCGCACCGGGCCGCACGTTCTGGGTGCTGGCCGTGCATCACGCGCTGATCGACGCGTACGGCCTGTCGCTGGTGTTCAACCGGGGTGCAGCTCTGTACGGGCATCTGGTGGCGGGAACAAGGGATACCGCCATCCCTCTCGATTCCATCGCCAAGGTGGTCGACGGCGACCTCGACTACCTGTCCTCCGACGCCTATGCCGCCGATGCCGCATTCTGGTCCGACCGGCTCGACAGCGCCCCCGAAACGGGAACGTCGGGGCAGGCCGACGCCGTACGCACGCTGCGGACCAGGTTGCCGCAGATGCCCGGCAACTGGACCGTCGCGGTCACCGCGGGCGTCGCCGGATATCTGGCCCGAGTACGCGGTGACGCCGAGATAAGCCTCGGTTTTCTGCTGATGAACCGGCTCGGCTCACCGTCGGCGCGGGTGCCCACTGTGTCGGTCAACCTTGTCCCGCTGCGGGTGCCGACCGCCGCCGGCGACAGCGTCGCCGAGATCATCGCCGGCACCGGATCCGCAATCGCAGAACTGAGCCGGCATCAGCGCTACCGAGGCAGGCCGGTGGGCACCGAACCCACCCTCACCGGCGGTTTCAGCCGATTCGCCGGCACCGTCGTCAACGCCAAACCGTTCGCGCCGTCAGTCCGTTTCGACGGCCGCGACGCCGTCCAGCATTCCATCGAACGCGGCCCGGTACAAGACTTTTCGGTTACTGTCGCCCCCACCGGCGACGGCGAGCTGAGCCTGCTCATCGACGCCGATGCCGACCGCTACGACGAGGCTGCGCTGTCGCGGCTGTCCGGCGGCATCGCCCGCTTCCTGGTGGCTTTCACCGACCCCGCATCTGCGGCCACCCGGCTGGCGGCGATGCCCGTGATCACCGACGATCAGGTCGACGAAGCGACCCGCCTCGGCCGCGGCGACCCCAACCCCGGCGCCTCGTCGATGATCGAGACATTCGACGCGACAGTCGCCGCGCATCCCGATGTACCGGCGATCGTCGCGCCGGACGCCACCTGGACGTTCACCGAATTGGCCGCTCGCACTCGAGCATTAGCCCGTTCACTGCGGGCGGCCGGGGTACGTGCCGACGACCCGGTGGCGATCGTCGCCGACTCGTCTGCCGCGACGGTCGCCGCGATCCTGGCAGTGTGGCGGGCGCACGGTGCGTTCGTCCCCATCGATCCCCGCTATCCGGCCGACCGGGTCAGGCACCTGCTCACCGACTGCCGGGCGCGGGTGTTGCTGGTCACCGAAACGACCCGCGAACTGGCCGCACAGCACCTTCCGGCCGATGCGACACTCATCGACCTCGATGCGACCGACTTGCCGGGTGAATCGGAAGTGTCTCTGCCGCAGGGATATCCACATCCGGAGAATGCCGCCTACGTTATCTACACGTCGGGATCGACAGGCCTGCCCAAGGGCGTGGTGATCCCCCACCGTGCCGTGACGACGCTCCTCGGCTCCCACCGGCATTTCACGATGCCGGACAAGCCCATCCGGATCCTGAGCACCCATACCTTCTCCTTCGACTCAGCCGTGGTGCCGCTGGCGTGGATGTGTTTCGGGCATCACCTGCACCTGATCGACCGCGGCGACGTCACCGACCCGGATATCGTCATCGACTTCATCCGTTCCCACCGGATCGACTACGTGGACGCGGTGCCCGCACTACAGGCCGAGTATGTGCGTGCGGGTCTGGTGAATCCTACTGGTGGTGAACATGTTCCGCGATGGCTCTCAACGGGCGG
>NZ_JAGQTN010000319.1 GCF_020438995.1 Gordonia sp. (in: high G+C Gram-positive bacteria) | reverse complement strand
GCTCGACACGTCGTCACGCCCGGCGACCGTGTTCCAGCAGATCTCGCCGACCTCGGTGGCGCCCAGCGAATCAGCGGCGATGCTGTCGAGTTCGGCCGGTATCCGGTGATCCGCGGCCAGAGCCTGATGCAGGCACGATGCACCCACCGGTTCGGCGCCGACGATCCGATCGCCGGACCGCATCCCGGTGGTCAGGCCGGCAATCAGTCCGCCGCCGCCCACACAGGTCACTATCGTCAGCGGGCCCTCGACATCGGCGGCCAGTTCGGGAGCGATCGTCCCGGCACCGGCGACGATGTCGGGCAGGTCGTAGGCGTGCAGCAGCAGGGCACCCGACTCATCCGCCATCGACGTGGCTACCTCGGCGGCCACCTGGTAGCGGTCGCCGGCCAGGTGCACCTGCGCGCCCAGATCCCGCAGCGCCGCGACCTTGACCCTCGGCGCGGCCTCCGGCACCACCACGGTGCACGGCACGCCCACGATCCTCGCCGCATGCGCGGCACCGATCGCCGCGTTCCCACCGGAGGCGACCAGCACCCCGGCCTCGGTCAGCAGACCCTGCTCCTGGGCGTGGAGAGTCGCATTGAGGCTGCCCCGGACTTTGAAACTGCCACCGAGCTGGGTGAACTCCAGCTTCAGTGCCACCTCGACCGCGCCGTTGACCGTCCCGATCTCGGTGCGCAATACAGGAGTTCGTCGCAGCCGCCCGGCGATGCGCGCGCGGGCGGACTGGATATCACCGCGGCTGATCCTCACACCGCACCCGCGAAATCGTTCTGACGCCACGCCTCGTAGATGGCGATGCTCGTGGCATTGGCCAGGTTGTGCGAGCGGCGGTCGGGCAGCATCGGGATGCGCACGGTGCCGGTGATGTGTGGGTCCGTCACGACCTCGTCGGGCAGGCCGGTCGGTTCAGGGCCGAACAACAACACATCGCCGGGCTGATACGCGATGTCGGTGTGCCGACTACGCGCGTGTGCGGTGAACGCGAACACCCGCTCGGGCCGCAGCCTGTCCCAGGCCGTGGCCAGATCCGGGTGCACGGTGACATTGGCCATCTCGTGATAGTCCAGACCCGCCCGCTTGACCTGGGCGTCGGTCATGGTGAAACCGAGCGGCTCGATCAGATGCAGCTCGCAGCCGGTGTTGGCCGCCAACCGGATCGCGTTGCCGGTATTGGGAGGAATGCAGGGTTGAAAAAACATGATCCGGAACATGATGCCGGTCAGCTTAGTGGCCGGGCCGCCCGTCCCGGGGCGGCGGCCTGCCGCATGTGCCGGTGCGGTAATGGAACAATGGGCCGGGTGAGTGCGATACGACTTGACGGTAAGGCCACCCGCGACGAGATCTTCACTGATCTGAGCGTGCGGGTGGAGAAGTTGCGGGCCGAAGGCATCGTCCCCGGACTGGGCACCATCCTGGTCGGCGACGACCCCGGCTCGCACTCCTACGTCAAGGGCAAGCACAACGACTGCGCCCGCATCGGTGTCGAGTCCATCCGCCGGGACCTGGCCGCCGATATCACCCAGCAGCAACTCGACGACGCGATCGACGAGTTGAACGCCGACCCGGCGTGCACCGGTTACATCGTCCAGCTGCCGCTGCCCAAACACCTCGACGAGAACGCCGCGCTCGAACGCATCGACCCCGACAAGGATGCCGACGGCCTGCATCCCATCAACCTGGGACGGCTCGTGCTGGGTAAGGAATCGACGCTGCCCTGCACCCCGCGCGGTGTGATCCACCTGCTGCGCCGTTACGACATCCCGCTCGACGGGGCGCGGGTGGCCGT
>NZ_JAGQTN010000055.1 GCF_020438995.1 Gordonia sp. (in: high G+C Gram-positive bacteria) | reverse complement strand
GCTCTTCCGTTTTTTTGCCACCCACCCGGCGGGATGCCGGGGGGGCTCGTGTGACTGGAGTCCACCCGTGTGCTCGTCCGGTGTTGAGACTCCCACCCCGGCGGGCTGCCGGGGTGCACGATGACGGGTTGAGACTTCGGGGTCCGCGGACGACGTTGAGACTCCCACCCCGGCGGGCTGCCGGGGTGCACACTACGATTCTCCCCAACCCCACCCCCTGACACGGAGTTGAGACTCCCACCCCGGCGGGCTGCCGGGGTGCACGTCCGTGATGTCGGCGTCGTCACCCTCACCGACACCGTTGAGACTCCCACCCCGGCGGGCTGCCGGGGTGCACCTGATCGTGCAGCGGTAGAAGCGGCGTACGCCGAAGGCGTTGAGACTCCCACCCCGGCGGGCTGCCGGGGTGCACCTGTCCGTCATCCCCCGCGCACTGTCGGTGGAGATGGTTGAGACTCCCACCCCGGCGGGCTGCCGGGGTGCACGCCATTCGACGGGCTGGTTGCACATGGGGCATGGCGTTGAGACTCCCACCCCGGCGGGCTGCCGGGGTGCACGTCGTCGTGGACGGGCATGGTCGGTGACCTGTTGATGTTGAGACTCCCACCCCGGCGGGCTGCCGGGGTGCACCGCCGGCTGCGGCCACGATGGTGTGGGTGTCAGTCATGTTGAGACTCCCACCCCGGCGGGCTGCCGGGGTGCACGCGGTGTCCTGGTCGGCCCACACCAGTGCGGTGAGGTTGAGACTCCCACCCCGGCGGGCTGCCGGGGTGCACCGCCGGAACACGTGGGAGGTCACCCACTCGAACTCGTCGTTGAGACTCCCACCCCGGCGGGCTGCCGGGGTGCACGCGACCGAGGGGTCGTGACGATCCGATGGGCCAAGTTGAGACTCCCACCCCGGCGGGCTGCCGGGGTGCACCTCAGGCTCGGCCGCATCCGTCCGCACATGATCACGTTGAGACTCCCACCCCGGCGGGCTGCCGGGGTGCACCGCGCGTTTTTCCTCCACCGACTCGCGCGTCGGTTGTTGAGACTCCCACCCCGGCGGGCTGCCGGGGTGCACGTGGTAGCTCTAGCGGGTACGCTATCGGCCACGAAAGTTGAGACTCCCACCCCGGCGGGCTGCCGGGGTGCACTGCATCTGACCTGCCCGTTTGGACAAGAGACTGCGCTCAGCCAGGTTGAAGCGTGGCTGATGGGTCTGATGTTACACATGTTCTGGGGAGGGCGCGCTGAGGCTGGCATCACTGCTCGTTCTCAGAGAGTCCAGGCATCGTCGAACGGCAGTTCGCGGCGTTGGCCGAGGTGAGTGACCGTACTGAAATCTGCAGCATGGATCAGGTAGATGCGAAGGCTGTCGTGGGCGGGGTCGATGACGGCTTTGAGTTTGGCGGTGAGTCGCGCGAGGTCGGTTGGGGAACAGACAATCTCGAAAACGGAGTATTGGACGCGTTGGCCGAAACCTTCGCAGATCTTGGCTACTTTCCGGAGGCGACGTTTGCCAGCGTCTGTCGTGGTGGCGACGTCGTAGGTCAGAACGAGGTTCACCGGATCACCAACTCGTGTGGCTGGTACATGGTGCCAGAACGAAGTGCATTGGCGAGGACGTTCGCTTGCGCGATGGGGACTGCAGCGTTCGGCAGCGCAGCTCGGGCGGCACGTAGGTTGCAGTCACGTTGTCGGTGTTGATGCCAGGCGTTCATGACAACCTCACGACCTTCGTCGGTCAGTGCAACGGCCCCGGTGAGCTGTGATTCGAAGTGAGTATCGCGGAGTTGTTTCCGGTTGAACAATGAGACGGTTAGTCGGTCGGCGGCCGGGCGGAACTCCTCCATCAGGTCAAGGACCAGTGACGGCTGGCTGTCCCGGTCGCCGTGGAGGTAGCCGCAGTACGGGTCAAGGCCCGCCGCGTGAATCGCTCCATGGACCGACAGACGAGTCATCGCGTAGAGGAACGAGAGGGTCGCGTTCACGGGGTCAGTGGCAGGACGACGATGTCGTCCGGGGAAAGACTGCGCCTTCAAGACGTTCCCGAACTCGGCGAAATATCGACGTGTGGCAGCACCTTCGATACCAAGTGCGGTGGCACGGTCGGCCTGGTCGAGCGTTAGGCGATCATCGTCAAGCTGGGCGGCGGTGGCATGCAGCGTACGCGCTGTGTCTTGGTCGGCGTCGCGTGCCCACTGTCGCAATGCCCATCGCATCTGGTTGATCTTCCCTGCCACTATTGTCCGGGCAAGTGCGTTGCGTTGCTCGTCATCGAAGTGAGCACGGTACTGGTACCTACGAAGTTGTCCGCGGCCGCTGTCGGGGCCTTCGATGACTGCGCGGGGCTTCCCGTAGAGGCTGAGGATCGCGATCGTCCGGCCATCTTCCGCACAGCGTGTGAGAAGTGGGGTCGAGATATCGACTCCACTGAGGACGGCGATGGAGTCGATTGCATTCAGTGGTAGACGTCGCGGTTTCGCGTCGTCACGGAGCGCTCGCACAGCGTCGCCGTCGAGGATGAGCCGCGTGCCAGGGGTGTGAACGAACAAGGTGCGTAGGAAGTAGGAGGTCACAGCCACTGCACTCCCCGTGGTTGGCAGGCGTTCTGCACACTGCATGAGGTGCACAGTCGCGGTTGGTAGGCGGCCGGAATGGTGGCCTGAAGCGCGACGCGCGCCTCGGCGATCAGGTTGATCACCGCGTCTCGATACTCGTTCACGCGTACGAGTTCGCGTCGCTTCTCTTTGGTGATGTAGATCGCCACAGCAGGGACCAGTGTGTGCAGCATTTCTTCGAGACATATGGCTTGCGCGATGGTTTGAGCGATCGTCGGAAATAGGTTTCCGGCTCCTCGGCCGCGTTTGTGCTCGACCGGCATCAGGATCCCGTCGGCGGCGCATTCAATCGCGTCGGCGATGCCGTAAATGTGATGAACGTGGCTGACGAGGGCGACGTTGTGGTGGACCGTGACCCCGCGACGGTGGTCGGCACCGCCTGCGTCGACGCGGGTGTGACCTGATGTTCCCTCTACCGTGATGTGGTTGTCTGCCCACACTCCTTCGCGAAGGAGTGAAGCCTGCCGTGGGCAGTAGGCGTAGTGCTGCAGCGTCGAAAGGGTCAACCACTCGGCGTCGCCCTCGTCGCTCATGTCATAGGACCTGTTTGAAGGTCACACCGGGCTTGACCTCGCCCTCGACGGGCGGGGTGATGGTGTAGTCGGCGCCGGTCGTCGGGATCTCCTTGTCGGTCGTCTTGGTGATCTTGATCGAGTCGAGGAGGGTGCGGGCCGGCGCGTTGCCGAGTGCGTTGGAGTGGCTGAACACGAACAGGTTGCGAACCGAGACGTCAGGTCGTGCCGCGCTGCGGGTCACCTCGAACATGTTGGTCAGGGTCGACCAGAGCGCTTCAAGGTCTACGCTGGTGACCTGGTTGTTCCGGGTGGGCTGATAGTGCACTCGGCAGGCATAGAGACCGTACGGAATCACAGTCTTGCTGCCCATCTGGGAGGCGTTGTCCTTATTCTCCTCCTTGGTGGAGGCCGTACGCGTGATACTGAGGTCGATGGGGAGGACCGGGTCGAGCGAGCGCGCGATGCCGATGGTGACCGGCCCAGTGATCTTGCCAGCCGACGCGTTGCCAGTGCTCATGACAGCACCGAACATTCGCACGTCGAAGTAGTTCTCGACCATGTAGGAGCCAGCCTTTGCGACTGAGTCACCCTTGACGTTCTTACCCTTCTCCAAGCCAAGGGTGTCGTACGCGTCCTCGAGTTCGGCGTTAAGTGCGACTCCGCGACGGATGAAGATCCGGTTGTGTTCGGCAGGAAGGATGCCCTCATCGATCTGGAACTGGATCGCGTCGCGGACCTTGCGTTTGATACTCACGTCGGAGACCAAGCCGTGTCCGGTGTCGAGGTCGGTGCGGGGCTTGCCCGCGTTGTCCGGGTCGCCGTTCGGGTTGGAGTCGTACGCCTCGAAGAGATAGAGGGCGTCGTGTTTGACCGTGGGGTCGCTGTGGGTGGTCATCTCAGTCTTCCTTGGCCGTCTCGGGTTGGTTGAACGATGCGGATTGGTCTTCCTTGGCGGCTTTCGCAACCTTCCAGGCGTCGAAGTTCGCCTGTCGCTGCTGGTGGTAGCCAGCGATCCAGAGGGCTTGGTCCTTTGCTGCGAGGTGACCGGGGGCGCCCTCTGGTTGCCGGGCGTGGAGTTCGTCGAGTTGCCTCTCGAAGCGAATGCGGGCTCCCTTGCCCACTTTGCGTCCGACGGCATTCAGGTGTTGTTGCGCGAGCACCGAGAGCGCGTGGTCGACGCTGGCCGGGTTCGACGACGCGCGCTCGAAGTAGCGGTCGGTGATCGTGGCGTTCACTTCTCCCCCGAGCGCTTGCCGTTGGAGTGATTCCCGAACCGCGAACAGGCGTCCGGACAGGAAGGCAGGATCGTTGCGATCCTCGTCGAGATACTGGGTCAATGGGTTCTCCTTGAGGAAACTCCTGTTGAGGGTCAACCGGATAAGCGCGAATCGGGCTGCTTGACGGGCTCGGACGGTCCCGACCACCCGAGCGTCGTCATGCTTGAGATAGTGAACTTCGGCCTGAGCACGGCGCAGGGCAGCGAGGAGCAGGGCCGGAGCCGGCGCGGATCCGGTGAGCGCACATCGAAGAAGCTGGTCTCGAGCACCCTCTGGTGCCGTTCCGCCGTTGGTGTCGGAGGGGACGTAGGGACCGCAGCTGCGGGCTATCGCGGAAACAGATCGGTAAGGCCGTTCCCGGTCTGGGCCGCCGATGCCGTCGAACC
Source organism: Gordonia sp. (in: high G+C Gram-positive bacteria) (assembly GCF_020438995.1). Lineage (GTDB taxonomy): Bacteria > Actinomycetota > Actinomycetes > Mycobacteriales > Mycobacteriaceae > Gordonia. The sequence goes on along the minus strand of NZ_JAGQTN010000055.1, from coordinate 30,545 downwards.
ACGCGGCGACGTTCTCCTGTGCCTGTTCGACGGGGATGTCGATCCATCCACGAACCACGAGACGGGCGACGTTTCCTGAGAATGTCAGCGCATAGAAGCGGTCAGCCGCATCAATCTCACCCACAGGTCGACGGCCACGTTCTGGGGCAGCAACGAACCCCGCTACCTGAGCGGGCTCAGGCTGCTCAAGGACTCCGAAACCCAGGTCGTCGTCGGTGGTCCACCAGATCGTCGCGGTCGGGTCGCCGCGGTAGCCCCAGCGGTGGTCCTGACTTCCAGCGAGTTTGTTGAACCCAGTGACCGCACCGGAGGCACAATCCACGCAGATCGGGGCTGACTTCAGGCCAACGCCGCGGGCTCCTCGTGAAGCAGCAGGAAAGTTGGTGCTCAGGAGGGCGATGTTAGCCGTGCTGGTCGCGGGGATGAGCGCTCCTTGAAGGGACTGGGGCAGGGTGTCGACGGTCGGTTTCATCTGACTGCACGAGAGACACACTTGGGTGTTCCCAGTGCCGGATTTCGCGGCGGTCATCTGCTCGGCCCAGAACCTCTTTGCCATAGCACGAGAGTGCAGCGGAGCGGTGTCACCGACTTGGATGGCGATCGGGTCCAAGTCCAGTCGCTTACTGCTGAACTCATCGAGAGCTTGGATGCTTTGCTCCAGTCCAGGGCTCCCGGCCTTTCGCCAGCGAAGGAAGGTGTGGGCGTCCGCGTCGTCGTTGGCGTCGGCATAGTCGGCGAGTAGATCGTCGAATGCGTTGCGTTTCGCGACCGCTGCAGCGTCTTCCTTCGGTTGTTTGGAAGGATCCTTGGCGATCTTGGGCCTCCCGAGGACGTAGCCCGCGTTATCGCAGGCGAGGAACGGCACCACCTTCACAGTGCGCACCATCGCCGGAACCGAGTCCGACCTTGCCACCATCTTCGGTTTGCTGCTCGTCCGGTCCTGCTCGTAGCGGGAGACAAGGTATCCATGGCTCGCGTCGTCACTGACGTGCAGCATGAAGCCAAGCTTCTTTTGGTCATACCCAACAGTCGGAGCTCCGTCGAGTGCCGCATACTTCGCCAAGGCTGTAAGCAACACGGCTCAAACCCCCGCCTTACCGGCTTCAGCCATCAGCCCCGCACGAGGGATGTCAAGCACACCGTTGACGATCTTGGCATCGAACCAGTCGTAGGTTTCCGCACCGGTCTGCTCGTTGTAGTTGATGCTGTGAAGCATGACCCCCAGGTCCTCGTTCCAGGTGATGGGCTTGGTGTCATCTGCAGGTGTCACGTCCGCGTGGAACTCGCGCATGCCGAGGAAGGGCTGCCGGAACGACTGTCCGCGTTCGACACGTCGAGTGAACTGGGCACGCCATTTGGCCGGGTCTTGTTCGACGGCGTCAGGGTGGACCCAGACGTTAGCGTGGATTCGGTAGTGAACGTCACGGAGCATGGTTGTCATCCGCTGCTGTACCGCGTTGTCGACGTCGAGGTAGCCACGGGCGAGGTGGTCACGCGTGATCGCTGTTTCGCTCTCGTTCCGCCTCATGGTCGTCCATGAGACCTTGGCGAGAACCTCGATCCGCTCGATCACCCACCTGAACTGCGGTTTCCAGAGCGTCGCGGACAGCAGCCCGACCGCGGCCGTGGGAGTCATAACCGGGTAACTCACTCGTTCGCTCACGAGTTCTGGCCGAGTAAAGCAAGCAAAGTCCCCGCGTGCTTGGACGCGGATGCTCGGGTAACGGAACGTGTCGGGAGCGGTGAGACCGCTCCAGTCGTGGTGAACGCTCATAGTTCGAAGGTACTCCATGTTCCTTTTATCGTCTTAGATCGCGAAAGTTCGAATATTTCGAGATGAAAACGAGGCGTGCGCTGCCCCTCCAAGCTATGAGAGGAAGGGCAGCGCACAGGTGTCGATCTCCGACGACAAAAGGTTGAGACTCCCGCCGACCCTGTTGGTCGGCGCGGCTCCAATGTAGTTGCAGAGACCGGTCACCAGTCACCAGATCGTCGCCTCCGACGGGGCCTCGACCACGACGCCGCATTCAGGGTCGTACTCCCCCGTCCAAAGCAGGGGTCCGCCCGCTAGTTGCTCGGTCATGCCTGGATACCGCTGAATGAAGGCTCGCGGGATGGAGGCGCTCAATGCCGAGACTGTTCGTCGCTCGGCACGCGACATCACGTACGCCGGGTGACACAGGCGCTCGATCAAGGCGTCAAGGGCCACTCGATCGGTCTCGTCGATCGGGTCATTGATCAGCACCGCGATCGAGCGGTCATCGATCATTTGGAAGCTCGTACGCGTTGCTTCGAACTTCAGTTTCTCTCGATGCTCCCGGATGGTGGTCGATGGGCTCGCCTGGCCACCGCCGTGATAGCTCCCGTAGAGAAGCGTGTAGTAGTCGGCCATCGCTGTTGGATCACCGAAGCACGGTGGCGAACCGGCAGCGGATTGCTGCGGGATAAATATCGCTCTGGTGTGTTCGGTGGCGGTCCGGTAGGCGCCCGACGGGCCGCGGGGGCTGAGGGGCTGGAAGACGACGACTCGCCCGCCTGATGTTCCCAGACGCCCCTCTCGGTTGCAGCGGCCGGCGCTTTGCACCACGGAGTCCGCCGGACCCAGTGCGCGGAACACCACGGGGAAGTCGATATCGACGCCTGCCTCGATCAACTGGGTCGAGATCAAGATGATCGGCTCATCATTTGCCAGGCGCGCTTTGGCCTCCTCGAGCACCACTGCCCGGTGCCGGCTGTACATCCTCGTCGACAGGTGGAGTACCACGACCCCGTCCCCCGCAGTGCTCTGGACAAGACGGTGGAGCCGCTGTGCGTCCGTCGTCGTGTTGACGATCGTCAGTGCCTGGCGCTCACTGCTCAGTTCGTTTGCGATGTCTTCCCAGGGCTGTTCGGCAGCGCGTACGTCATAGCGAACTCTCCGGGTGATCGGCGGTATGTAATCGACAGGCGCCAGATCGATGGGCTTCAGTTCGGCCCATTCGGGCAGACTCCAGAACGAGGGTTGCGTCGCTGAGGAGAGCAAGAACGTGACGCCGTAGTGGTCGCTGAGTTCGCGCATCATCTGCAAAATCGCCGGCACCAACTCGACCGGCAACGCCTGCACCTCGTCGATGATGACCACCGAGTTGGCGATCCGATGCAGTTTTCGGGTGGCTCGGGGGCGGTTATCGAAGAGCGACTCCAACAACTGGACCGTCGTGGTGACGATGAACTCGGCATCCCAGTTCTCGGCGGCGAGACGACGCCACGGGTTATCGGCGGTTGCATCGTCGAGGATGTTGGAGTGATGCTCCAGGACGATCTCGTCGCCGAGGTCCTGAAACATCTGACGGTAGACGTTCGCGTTCTGTGTTGTGATCGATGTGTAGGGCACAGCGACGATCACGCGTCTCTTCTCAGTCTTTACGGCATGGCTCAGCGCGAAGATCGCCGACGACATCGTCTTCCCCGAACCGGTCGGGGCCGGCAGTCGGTAGATCCCCGAATTCAGCGGCGATTGCTCACCTACCGTGCGTGCCCGCTCGAAGTAGTCCCACCGCATCGCCCCGACATCGTCGCCCGCAGCGGGGTGGCTGCCGTGTTTCCCGGCGTAGGCACGAACGAACTCCTCTCGAAGCGATTCCATGCCGTGGGTTTCCGATCGCGCCGGTGTCCCTGACCCGTTGAAGTGGCCGGCGGTGTCCAGGTAGTCCGCATCGACCAAGGCGGAGTGACACATCCGGGTGAACAACTCGTAGTCCAAGCGTTTATGAAGCCACTCGGGAAGCGTGACGTTGTTTGCAAGCTCCCGGAGGTCGAAAGGGACTTCGTCCTCAATCAGGGTAACCAGTGCGTCCAGATGACCAGGGAACCGATTCATCCAATTCAGCGCCGCACGCACAGGAACGTACGGACTCGGAAGGTCCGGGATCTGATTGTGGTGGCCAAAGTTCATCAACGCCATCACCCTGGCAGCTTCGACGTTGCCCGCCTCCAGCAGCAGACCAGCAAGCGCCGCGCCCTCAAGTTTGTGCGGCGCACCGAGTTTCGCACCGCCATCGACCGCACGTGCGCGCAGCGCATCCTGAACCTCCGCAGTCAGCTTCCCCGCATCATGCACCAGGCCCGCGAGCCGACACAGGGAGGAACCACCGAACGGCGCCGCGAACTCGGCGGCCAACTCCGCCACCGCCACGGCGTGGTCCGACCACAAGTGCCACACACTTTTTCCGGTTTGATCCGGCGTGTGCGCGTACAAACATTGCTCCGTCGAGAGTGGCCTCGCCGGCACCACTTCGTCGCGCTCTCGGACACCCAGCTGGTCCTGAATCGTGGTCACGAGATGACCATCCCACAAGCGTCTGACATTCTTGTTTGAACGCCACTACGACCGGTAACGCGAACTCAAACGCCTGTCGTTTCGGACCCGGCCAGCGGGCTCCATTTCGGATCCCCCTGTTCGGCGGCTTGAGCGCCGAACCAGACCTCGGTCTCCGGCAGCAGCCGGAAGTCGATCCGCCAGGCATGCCAGAGCGGTGCTCAGACCTCGAAAGCGGAGGGTGTTGGTGGGTAGATCAAGTCTCAAATGCATTCAGGCGCCGGATCCGTTGGATCCGGCGCCTGAATCAGAGTAGCGGGGACAGGATTTGAACCTGCGACCTCTGGGTTATGAGCCCAGCGAGCTACCGAGCTGCTCCACCCCGCGTTGGTGAATCCAACGTTACAGGGAGGCTTCACGCATGTGCAAATCGTTTACCGGTGATCCTCGCAACACATCCGACCTGCGGTTTTCGGTTCTCCCGGCCACAAATCACCTGGTTGATCCCGGCACTGAACTACAACCAGGAACGGGTCGAAGGTCATATGTGAGCTACAGCACACCGGCGTAGGCTGGAATGCGCTACCAACCAGCCCAGCAGGAGGAAACCCACCAGGAGGCACCCCATGCACACCCACCCGATGACCACACATCTCCCTCACCGGCACGAAAGCCACGGCAATCATCCGATGAGCTTCGTCGCATTCGCTCTCATCCTCACCGGATTCGCCACCGCGGGCCTGTGGCTGGTCCACATGGCCGGCGGTAGCGGCGGCCACGCAGCCCTGTACGGCATCGCGGCGGCGATCGCCTTCGGCGGTGCGGCCACGATCTTTGTCACGCTGACCAGGCGCATCCACCACAGCCCACTCCTACCCGACAACACGGACGCCGAAACCGACCGCTATCTGCACGAGTACCGGGACTGACACCTACCCGCACCGAGAAGGACGTCGAAAAAGGAAATGCCCCGACCGAATCCGGCCGGGGCATCTCGCTGTGTCACCGGATTCAGCCGCCCGCGTTCTCGTAGGCGTCGACGGCCTTCTGCAGCTTCGCGAGAGCATCGCCGTAAGCCTTGAAGTCACCGGCCTGCTGCGCAGCCCTCAGCTCGTCGAGCGCCGAACCCATCGCCTTGACGGCAGTGTCACGCTGGGTGCCCGACTGACCGCCGGACGTCGTACCCTGCTGCTGCTGTTGTTGCTGCTGCGTCTGCGTGGGCGTGGGCGTGGTGGTCTCCCCCGGAACGGTGACCGCGTACTCGGGGTCGATGCCCACCTGCGCCAGCGCGCCCGCAGTGGTGGACGCGTAACCGATCCTGGCGGTCTCACCGAGCTTGGCCTGATACTGCGTCACGATGCGGAACATGCGCGGATACGAGCCCTCGCCCTTGGCCTGAACGTACAGCGGCATCACATACAGGACGCCGTTGTCGCCCACCGGCAGAGTCAGCAGGTTGCCGAACTGCGTTGTGGCGGTGTTCTCCAGGTTCTTCAGGTTCTCCGAGACGCGTGCGTCGGCCTTCATCGGGTTGAACGCCTGCTTGGGGCCCACCCGCTGCGAACTCAGCGGCAGGGTCCGCAGCGTGATCCGGCCGTAGTCCTCCGGGTCCGACGACGCCGTCATGTAGGCACCGAGGATCGGCCGGTTCAGCCGCGTCATCACCGACGTCAGCTGGAACGACGGCCGCTTGTCGTCCGGTCCGGCCGCCACGAAGTAGTACGGCGGCTGATCCAGACCCTGCCGGTCGGCCTGCTCATTCGTCGGGTCCGCGGGAACGGACCAGAACTGGCTGCCCTGGAAGAATGCCTGCGGATCCTTCACGTGATACCTGGCCAGCAGCGTGCGCTGGATCTTGAACAGATCCTCCGGATAACGCACGTGATCACGCAGGTCACCCTGCTTGTCGAATTCGGCACGCGTTTCGACGGTTCCGGGGAACACCTTCATCCAGGTCTTGAGCACCGGATCGGTGTCGTCGAACTGGTACAGCTTCACCTCGCCGGTGTACGCGTCGACGGTTGCCTTCACCGAATTGCGCACATAGGACACCGTACGGTTGACCTGCGTGCGTCCGGTCTGGCCACGATTGAGTTCCTGCGCATCCGAGGTCAACGCCTGCAGCGACGTCTTCTGTGCGTACGGATAGCTCTCCAAAGTGGTGTAACCGTCGACGATCCACTTGATCGAACCATCGGACATCACCGCCGGATACGTCTTCGAATCGACGGTCAGCCACGGGGCCGCCTTCTTGACCCGGTCCCGCGGATCACGGTTGTACAGGATCTTCGAATTCTTGTTGATCTCGCTCGACAGCAGGAAGTTCCGCTCGCCGAACTTCACCGAATACATGAAGCGGTTGAACCAGTTACCCAGGGACACGCCCGAATCGCCCTGGTAGGTGTACTTGGTGTTCTCGGTGTCGTATTCGCGGGCCGGGGCATTGTCGGAACCGACGATCGCGTAGTCCGGGGTGCCCTTGGCGATCAGCTCACCGAAGTAGATGCGCGGCTCGGTGACCCTGATCGGCGAGTTCTTCTTGTACTCCTCGGTCTGGAAGTTGCTGAGGTCGCCGACCACGAAATCCGGTTCGCCCGACCCCTGCGTGTCGTTCTCGTCGGCTGCCGCCTTGCGGACCGTATTGGCCGGAGCCGCGACGAAACCATTGCCGTGCGTGTACGTCAGGTGCTTGTTCAGCCAGTTCGCCTGATCCCCGGCCAACCGGTCCGGATCGATCTCGCGGACCGCCACCACGTAATCGCGCAATTCGCCGTCGACCTTGTACCGGTCGATCGCCAGCTGGCTGGGGAATCCGTAGAAGTTCTGCCGCTGCTGCAATTGTGTGTACGTGCCCGACACGATGTTGGGGTCGAGGATGCGGATATTCGACAGCGTCGCCTTGTCACCGTTGACCGAGGCCGGTGTGGGATCGGCGGACGCCCAGTTGTTCATGACCGTCACCTTGTTGTCGCCTATGCCGTACGCCTGTTCGGTGGCGGCGATATTGCGCGCGATGTATTTGGCTTCTTTCTGCGCGGCGTTCGGCTTGACCGAGAACTGCTCGACGGCCAGCGGCCAGCCCACGCCGATCAGCAACGCCGACACCAGCATCAGGACCGTCGCCAGCGCCGGAACCCGCAGGTCGCGCAACACGATGCCCGCGAAAAACGCGATGGCACAGATGATCGCGATCGCCATCAGGATCAGCTTGGACGAGAGCACCGCATTCGCGTCCGTGTAACTCATGCCGGTGAAGGTCTCCTGCTTGCGTTCACTCGACAGCAGTGAATATCGGTCCAGCCAGTACGCGACGGCCTTGAGCAGCAAGAAGATTCCGGCCAGCACCGACAACTGCACCCGCGCCGACATCGAAATCGACGGCGCCACACCGGCACCGCCGAGCCGGATCGACCCGAATACGTAGTGCGTCAGCAGATTGATCACGAACGCGACCACCACGATGACGAACAGCAGATTGAGCACAAACCGCCAGAACGGCAGGTCGAACGCGTAAAAGCCCACGTCCAAACCGAACTGGGGATCCTTCACACCGAACGACTCACCTTTGAGGAACACCTGGATCGTCGACCACGACCCCTGCGCCACCAGGCCGGCGAGCACACCGATCGCCACGGGCGGCGCGATCGCGAACCACCGGATGCGGCTCATCACCGTCGTCCGGTACCGCGCCAGCGGGTCCGGGCCTATCCCGGAGGGTACGAACACCGACCGCGACCGGTAGGCCACCGCGGCGGCCGCGAACACGATCGCCGCGGTGATCAGCGCGGCCACCAGGAACACGACGATCCGCGTCCAGATGATCGTCGAGAACACCTTGGTGTATCCGATGTCGGAGAACCACAACCAATCGGTGGTCAGGCTGACCGCCCGAGGGCCCACCAGCAGCAGGACCAGGACGGCAACACCGATCCAGATCACCACCTTGCTTCTGCCTGACAGTGTCGGCAATCCCGCCGCCGGGCCGCGAACGCTCACCTGACCTACTCTCCAAAGTTCCCAATTCGGACATCAACCACGACTGTAGTCACTCGGCGAAGACCGCGGGCCAGCCGCTACCCGTCCCGCGCCGCCTCCAGGGGAGGACATGGCCTCCCACTGTACTGGTGACCCACGCCACGGCAGCCGACCTGGTCGGACTTGACCGATCCGCACCGAATGACCCGACCGCCTGAACCGCAGGCCCGGACGCACGGGGCAAGATGAACGGGTGAGTACCGCATTGACCCCTGACGCCCTGGGCAGCGCACTGCGCGACGTCGCCGATTACGTAGGCGACGACGGCTGGAATCAGCCCCCCGCCCTCTTCGCGCTCGTCCCCACCCACGTGCTCGCCGCCGCCAATCCCGGGCTCATCGCCGACGACGACCCGTCCGAACTCAGTCCCGTCGCACAGGACCCGCTCCCCCTCGGCCCGGACAACCACCACGCCGACCACTACGCCGAACTCGAACAGATCCTGGGCACCACGAGCTGGCCCGACGCCGTCGCCGGCTGCGCTCTGGTGCTACAGGTCGTCGTCGTCCCGCCCGAGGCCGAAGCGGATCTGGACTCGGCTTTCGAACCGCTCCTCGGCGACCCCGACGCCGCCGAGGCCGCGGCCCGCGAGGTCGCCAGAACCCACCCCGGCAGCCGCATCGCCCGGCTCATCGTCGGTGCGCTGCGCGGCGGATCTCACCTGGTCCTCATGCAACTCAAACCCGAAACCGAGGAGGACGACGAGACCGAGCTCCTCACCCACCCAGACCTGGCACCCAACCTGGTGGCAGCGCTGGCCTCAACGTTGTAGTTCGCGACCGGCCCGGTTCAGCACTGCGGGAGTTCGGCGCCCTCGCCTAGTTTCTTCAGCGCGGCCAGGGCGTCGTCGAGGGTGCTGACCTTGACCAGTTCCAGGCCGTCGGGCTTGTCACCCTTGGCCTCCCGGCAGTTTCCCTCCGGGACGAGGAACACGGTGGCGCCCTTGTCGGCGGCCGCGCGCGTCTTGTGGGTGATACCGCCGATCTCGCCGACGTTGCCGTCGGGGTCGATGGTTCCGGTGCCCGCGACGAACTTTCCGCTGTTCAGCGGTCCGGGGGTGAGTTTGTCGATGACCGCGAGCGTCATCATCAGGCCGGCGGACGGTCCGCCGATGTCGCCGACGTTGAAGGTGATCTTCAGGTTCGGGTCGGCGTTGCGCAGTTCGGGGGTGACCCCGAGGTAACCGAGCTTCGGATTGTCGGGGCGTTTGCCGAGGGTGACCTCGAGGTGTTCGGTGGCCGCCGCCCGGCGTACATCGATCGCCAGCGTGGTCCCGGGTGCGGCCGCACGGATGACCTCCTGCACCTGGGTCGTCGTCCGGACCGGTTTACCGCCGACGCTCTGCAGCACGTCGTTCTTGCGCAGGATTCCCGCGGCGGGCCCGTCGCCGGCCACGTCCTCGACGATCAGTTCGGTGGGCCGATTCAGATGCAGCAGCGCGGCGAGCGTCGCGTTGTCCTCGGAGTCGGTCATGTCCCGCTGATTGCCCTTGCGGACCTGTTCGGGAGTCTGGTCGGGCGGAAACACCCGGTCCCGCGGCGACAGCGTGTAGTCGCCGGAGATCCATTTGCCGATCGAATCGAACAGGCTCATACCGTCGACGACGGAAACCGTGGTGAGGTTCAGGTTTCCGGAAGTCTTGTCGACCTGGGCACCCTGGATCTGTACGACCGGTTTGTCCCCGTTCATGCCGAGGGTGTTGATGGTCGGCCCTGGGCCGAGCGCCACGTACGGAACGTTGACGGACGTACCGATCACCAGCAATGCGACGAATGTCAGCACGGTGACCGCGACGGTGACCAGGCGCCTGGTGCCGGGCGTCAGACTCATTTCGGTGAGTCTATCCGCTCACGGCGAACGCCTCGGGCCGGTATGCCGGGTGCTCGAACTGTACCGTTGAAGACATGACTGACCTGCCCTTCGGTTTCTCTCCCCCCGGTGACGACGACGATCGCCGGGACTCCGGCGACAAAAGCGGGGACGGGCGGAAGGACGGCGGCTCCGGCAGCGGTCCCGGCGGCCAGGATCCGTTCGGTTTCGGTTTCGGCAGTGCCCAGGGTTTCGATCCCTCCGCGTTCGATCCCACTGGTTTCGATCCCTCCAAGCTCGACCCGTCGGGATTCAACCCCGCGGCGCTGGGCCAGATGTTCTCGCAGCTCGGCAGCCTGTTCAGCGGAATGGGTTCGGGTCTGTCCGGAAGCGGGGCGTCGGGGCCGGTGAACTATCAGCTGGCAAGCAACCTGGCACGGCAACAGATCGGTAAGTTCACCCCGGTCAGCGCCGGCGAGTCGAAGGCCACCGAGGATGCGATCCGGCTGGCCGAGGTGTGGCTCGACGACGCGACCGTCTTCCCCAGCGGCATCACCAAGTCGGTCGCCTGGACACCCGTGCAATGGCTGGAGGAGACGATGCCCACGTGGCAGCGTCTCTGCGATCCGGTGGCCACCTCGCTGTCCAAGACGTGGGAGGGCAATCTGCCCGCCGAGGCCGCGCAGTTCGCCGGTCCGATGATGGGAATGCTGACCCAGATGAGCGGTATGGCGTTCGGCACCCAGCTCGGACAGGGGCTCGGGCAACTGGCCAAGGAAGTGCTCGGCGGCACCGACATCGGCCTGCCGCTGGCCCCCGACGGGGTGGCGGTACTGCTGCCCGAGGCCATCGCCACGCTGACCGGCGGCCTCGAACAACCCGCCCAGGAGGTCATGGTGTTCCTGGCCGCCCGGGAGGCGGCGGCGGTACGGCTGTTCGCCCACGTGCCGTGGCTGCGGCAACGCCTGCTGTCGACGGTCGAGGAGTACGCCCGCGGCATCAGCATCGACTTCAGCGGCATCGAACAACTCACCACCGATCTCGATCCCACCGAGTTGTTAGCCAACCCGTCGAAACTGGAGGAGTTGATCAGTTCGTCGGCGTCGTTCGAGCCTAAGACCACACCCGAGCAGCAGGCCGCGCTCACCCGGCTGGAAACCTTGCTGGCGCTGATCGAGGGCTGGGTGGAGCAGGTGGTGAGCAGTGCGCTCGGCGACCGTATCCCCGGTACCGGCGCGCTCACCGAGACGATGCGCCGGCGACGCGCCTCGGGCGGTCCGGCCGAGCAGACCTTCGCGACGCTGATCGGGCTCGAACTGCGGCCCCGCAAGGTGCGCGAGGCCTCCGCGTTGTGGCGGCAGCTGGTGGACGCCTCCGACATCACCGTCCGCGACGGCGTGTGGGCCCATCCCGACCTGATTCCCGATTCCACCGACCTCGACCATCCGGCGGCCTTCGTCGACCGTGTGATCGGTGGTGGCACAAGCGCTTTCGACGATCCGATCGCCGAACTCGAACGCACCATGGCCCAGGAACGCGAACAGCAGGAGCGCGGCAAGGACGGCAGGGACGACACCTGATCCGCTGCCGGGGTTATCCACAGCGCGCACATTCGCCCGCGGCGACGGCGGATTCTGCTGGCACACTTGCCATATGAGCAGGGGGATCACCGCAGTCGCCGAACCGTCACCGACCGGACAACCCGGGCAGTTTCCCGCACTGGCACCGCACGTTCATGTCATCGCGTTGTCGCCCAACAGGATCCGTATCGGTTCCGGACCCACCGGCAGTCTGGAACTGATCGTGCGCGACGGCGTCGACGTCGAGAAGGTGTGCGCATTGCTCGGCTGGATGCGAGTGCGGCGGCGGCCTGACAATATCGTCCGGCGGGCCCGGAGAGCCGGGCTGGCCCGCCGCGACATCGTCCTCATCGGTCGTGCGCTCATCACATCCGGACTCGCAGAGTCCCCGGAGATCCCAGCCGCCCCGACGACGGACGCCGAGGGGTCCGGTCCGCGAACGATACGGGTGAGCATCGAGGGCCGCGGCGCTCTGACGACGCAGTTGCGGACGCACCTGCCGCGGGTGGGGATCGCGGTGACCGCACTCGACGACGCGAACCTGACGATTCTCGCCGATCACCTGGTCCCCGACCCACATGTCGTGGACGCCCTGATGCGCCGGGGCCGGGCACACCTGCAGGTGCGGATGCGCGAGGGCGTCGGCCTGATCGGCCCGCTCGTGCTGCCCGGCCGGACCAGTTGCCTGCGTTGCGCCGACCACCACCGCACGACTATCGAACCGCACTGGCCGCAGATCTCGACGGCGCTGGTCGGCCGCACTTCCGGCGCGGCGCTCGCCCAGATCCGGGCCACTGCGGCCCTGACCCAATGGCAGGTCGAGGAACTGGCCGGCGCACTGGCGGCCATCGACCGTGGCGAATCACCCACGCACCCGCAGCTCGTTGATCACGTCCTCGAGTTGCATCCGCGACCGACCCGGATCGAGCGGCGGCGTTGGCCGTCGCACCCGCTGTGCGGCTGCCGCACAACACCTCCAGATTGCCCCGATTACCAGGACCGGGAGCCATCGCGGTCGACTACTCTGGCACAGGTCCCGTGGGGAGAGGAAGTGCATGAGTGAGATCACCCGAGGGTCCGGCCGCCGGAACGCCAAACTGGCGGCCCTGCCCATCGGTATGGCCGGACGGGCTGCGGCGGGCCTGGGCAAGCGCATCGCGGGTAAGGACAAGGACGCCGTCAACCAGGAGTTGATGGAGAAGGCCGCCGAGCAGCTTTTCGCCGTTCTCGGCGAGCTCAAGGGTGGCGCCATGAAAGTCGGGCAGGCGCTGTCCATCATGGAGGCCGCCATCCCCGAGGAGTTCGGCGAACCGTTCCGCGAGGCGCTGACCAAGTTGCAGGCCGAGGCGCCACCGCTGCCGGCGGCAAAGGTGCACCGGGTCCTCGACCAACAGCTCGGCACCAAGTGGCGTGGGAGGTTCCGGGAGTTCTCCGACACCCCGGCCGCAGCGGCCAGCATCGGTCAGGTCCACAAGGCGATCTGGTCCGACGGCCGCGAGGTGGCGGTCAAGATCCAGTACCCGGGCGCCGACCATGCTCTGAAGGCCGACCTGAAAACCTTGTCCCGGATGACGGGCCTGATGCAGCGGATGTCGCCGGGCACCGATGTCAAGGCGATGATGGATGAGCTCATCGACCGCACCGAGGCCGAACTCGACTATCTCGGCGAGGCCGACAATCAGCGCGCGTTCGCCAAGGCGTACGCCGGCGACCCCGATTTCGTGATTCCCAAGGTGGTGGCCAGCGCACCGAAGGTGATCGTGTCCGAATGGATCGACGGTGTACCGCTTTCGCGCATCGTCGCCGCCGGCGATCAGGCCACCCGCAACGATGCGGCGGCCAAACTCGCCACCTTCGAATTCTCGTCGCCGGTGCGGGTGGGGTTGCTGCACGGAGACCCGCATCCCGGCAACTTCTTCCTCACCGACGACGGCCGGTTCGGGGTCCTCGACTTCGGTGCGGTGGGCCACTATCCGGACGGCCTGCCGCCCGTAGTCGGCCCGATTCTGCGGCTGGCCCGCGACAAGAAGTACGACGAGCTCAAGGAGTTGATGGTCCAGGCCGATTTCATCCGGGCCAGCCATGTCAACAAGGTAAGTGCCGCCGACATCGAGACCTATCTCAAGCCTTATGTCGACCCGCTGTATACCGAGTCGTTCCATTTCACCCGCAAGTGGTTGCAGCGTGCGGCCGGTAAGGCCACCGACGTCCGCGGCGATGTGTACAAGACGTCCCGGCACCTGAACGTGCCCAAGCAGTACGTGATGGTGTTCCGGGTACTTGCCGGCTGCGTGGGCATCGCCGCGCAGATGGATGCCGAGGCTCCCTACCGGGCGATCATGGAGAAGTGGGTGCCCGGGGTCGCCGACTGATTCCGTCCGGCCAGGTCAGGCCCGCAGCAGTCGGTGATCGTCGCGCAGCCAGCGGGCGAAGGCGTCGCCGTCGATGTCGAGTGCCTGCAGACGGGGCAGCGTGTGCCGGTCGTCGGTGACCGTCGCCGCCTCGGGCACGCTCGTGCAGGCGATGTCGACGCCGAGTTCGCGCGCGGCGGCGACAGCCGAATCGTCGAACCGGCCGAACGGGAACGAGAAGCAGGTGACCGGTCGGCCGGCGAGTTCCTCAATGCGTCGGTGCCCGCCGTGGATCTGCTCACGCTGACGACGCGGCGACAGGTCCGTCAGTGACAGATGGTCGAGGGTGTGACTGCCGACGGTGATCAGCGGATGCTGAACCAGGGCGTCGAACTCCTTGTCGTCCACCATGATTCGTTGCACTGATCCCGGTTGGCCAGACCAGGTGCGCAATTCGTCGACCGCCTGATCCTGCTGGTCCGGATCGAGTACGACGATCGCGTTCCAGAGCGCGACGAACAGGCGCTGCCGATCGGTGGTGACCGCGTCGGCATCGGCTCGCCAGCGTCCGTCCGCAGCCTCGCGGGCCGAGCTGTCGCCGATGGTGAACCGGTGACGATCGGCACCGAGAACGATCTCGAGTTCACCGGGCAATACCGCGGGGGCGAGGATTGCGCGTTCGAGCGCATCCCACCAGAACTCACGTGTCCGGCCCACGGCATTGCCGATCACGAAGATCGTCGCCGGTATCTCGTGGCGTTCCAGAATCGGTAGTGCCGCAACCACATTGTCGAGGTAGCCGTCGTCGAAGGTGACTGCGACCCGGGCATCGGACCGGCCGAAGACGTCGCCGCCGGAGAAGCTCACCGCGTCGACGGTGCCGCGGCATTGCGCCAGCACCTGCATCTGCTCGTCGAACATCTTGGGCGACACGCAGATCCCCCACGGGTCGAAGTCGGCATCGACGACGCGGTGGTACATCAAGATCCCGCCGCGGCGACGGTGTCGGCGCATACGCCTGCGGACCGCCGAACGGACCAGACCTGCGTCGAGGCGCGGCATTCAGGTGTCCTAGAGGTCTTTGTCGTCCGCACGCACGACGAGCTTGCGTGCGGCCACGGTGATGGTCACCGGATACTCGGGGTCATACACATCGAGCTCACCGGTTTTGAGATCCTTGTCCGCCAAACCGTGCAGAAATGCGGTCGCCGACAGAACGTTGCCGAACACCCGCACGTCGACCGCGTTCGGGTACTCGAAGGTCTCCTCGAACAGACGCTTGGCCGATGCCTCGCTCAGTGACCAGTACCAGGTGTCCCGCCAGGTGGGGTCGGCGATCTGTGTGATGCCGGGAACCGTACACAGCACCACCCCGCCCGGCTTGAGAATGCGATGCAGAGTGTCCACGACAGCCTTCATGTCGTAGATGACATGCAGGGTCTGGGTGATGATCACGCAGTCGAAGGTGTCGCTGGGGACATCGGGTGCATCGGAAAGGTCGGCGACGTAGGTGGCGCCCTCCACATCGTGGACGTGCAGCATATCCGACCGGGTCACGTCGTGACCGAATGCCTCGGTGTAGATCCGCTCACCGATCTCCAACACCCGGCCGGTGATGAGCGCGGACTGCCGTTCGAGGAAGTTCTCGATGTAGTAGCGGTCGATGGGTCGACCCCGATCGTAGCCGTAAGCCCGGCAGATCGGTTCGAGCCGCCGCAGGTCACCGAAGTTCACCCCGCCCACGCGCGGGCGCTGCTTGAGCCGGATCCAAGTGTTGAGGGCGCGTTCGTAGTTGCGCTCACCGAGCACCGACCGCGCGAAAGCAGTTCTCGTCGACTGCGTCTGCACCTGTGTCTCCGACTCTGCCGTCATTGTCGTCACGCCCCGATCTGATCGAACCCGCCGCCGCCGCACTCGTCGTGTGGTAGAGGCCTTTTGCTTAGGTAGGTAAACCTACCCTATGAACTCGCTATGAGCCTCCACCGGGTCACGACGCTTGGGTGTGTAGGCCGAACGGTAGTTTCGGTTACCCTGAGCTCCGCTTCGCGTCGGTCATAGCCTCGGCACTCCGCCGACCTGTCCCAATGCTCCGGAGTGACCACATGCGGTCCACAACGACAGGCAGGCCGCCCTCGCAAAGAGAGCGGCCCACCGGGCCGGGCTGCCTGACGGCCCGGCATCAGGCGACGGCGTTCTTGCGCGGCCGGCCGCGCGGACGCTTGCGCGCCACGACGGTGCCCCGCTCAAAGATCTCACCGCCCCACACACCCCAGGGCTCAGCGCGGTCGAGCGCCGCGCGCAGGCACTCGGCCTGGAGCGGGCACTGCGCGCACAGCGCCTTTGCCTGCTCCAGATCACGGGGGTCCTCGGCGAACCACAGGTCGGCGGCGGTCACCTGGCACGGCAGGTCGAGCGCGGGCTTGCGGTCCGCCCCGGTACACGACTCGAGTACGTACTCAATGGTCATGATCTTCTCCACATCTGGGTCTATAGCTGTCGGTCTTGTGGTGACTGACCCGCTGCCGCAGATGTGGTCTCCGAGCGTCCGGTCCTCCGAGGAGGGAAACGTTCTGAGGCTCCAATCAAAAAGGCCACGGGGTTCGTCTTCGCGATCCGCCCGTGGCCTGTGTGCCCGATCTCCCTACGTCAGGGAGTTCGGCAGAACACGGGGAATCGTTGCCTGGCTCGCACCATTGCGTCGATGCCGGTTTTTGCAATGCGCAGTGCGCCGACAGGTGCGATCGCCGCGGGTGCGGTCTTCGCCTTGCCGGACAGATCACACGCACGCCACGAACGATGCTGTTGTCCATATGCGTGTTGGGTGTGGTCTGTGATTGCTACGGTGCCGGTTGCCGGCGCTTGTTCAGCGCTTGCCGCCGGGGCCCGATACCCGGGACTCGACGCCCGATCGGCGACGATCCGATGCACGAACGACGGTGACAAGACCGCCGAATGAGCATCCGTCGCGCACGGTGCAGCGCCAGCGATGGCAACGAACTGATCGCTCAGTTGACCGTTCATTGGTCCGACACTCCTTTCCGTGCTAGATCGGGAGACTGCTGATCTCTTGTGCGAGCCCACCCGATGTGGAACGCAAGACACTCTCCCCGTGTCGTGCTGACCAGAGTAAAGGGCGATCGAAAACCGCACAACCTATTTTTGACCTGCGGTTTTCACGACGATCCCGACGATATCGTCGCCGTAGTCGGCGAGCTTCTTCTGGCCGATGCCGTGGATCTTGAGCAACTCCCGGGGGGTGGCCGGGGCCTGTTCGGCGATCGCGGTGAGCGTCTTGTCGCTCAGGACCGTGAAGCCCGGCACATCCCTGGCCTCGGCGACTTCGGTGCGCCACTGCTTGAGCGCGGCGAACAGTTCCTCGTCGAGGTCGGCCGGGCAACGTTCGCAGCGGCCGAGCAGGGCCGCCGCCGAGCCGACCAGGCGGGAGCCGCAGATCCGGCACGACGGGCCGCGGCGCACCGGGGCGGGGGCGGCGATCCGGGAGGCCGGCGAGGTGTCGGGAACGATGTCGTCGGTGACGAAGCGAGAGCGGCGGCGCGCTCGCCCGCCCTCGTTGCGGGCCAGCGCCCACGACACCTGCAGATGTTCGCGGGCACGGGTGACGCCGACGTAGAACAGGCGGCGTTCCTCCTCGATCGCGTCGAAACCGGCGTTGACGGCCTGTGAGATGGGCAACGAACCATCGGTGAGGCCGACGAGGAACACCGCGTCCCATTCCAGGCCCTTCGCCGCGTGCAGCGACGACAAGGTGACGCCCTGCACCGTGGGTGGGTGCCGGGCCTGCGCCCGTGCGGACAGTTCGGTGACTACATCGCGCAGCGTCAGGTCCGGCTGCGCGGCGGCCAGGTCGTCGACCAGCGCGGCCATCGCGCGCAGCGACTCCCAGCGGCCCCGCGCCTGCGCGCCCGACGGTTCCTCCGGCTCCAGGCCCAGCGGTGCGAGCACGGCACGGGTCAGCGTGGGCACGTCGGCATCGGGCGGCAGGTCGTCGCGACGGGCCGCCTCGGTGAGTCCACGCATCGCCTGCCGGACCTCGGTGCGGGTGAAGAACGACTCACCACCCCGTACCTGGTACGGGATTCCGGCCGCGGTCAGCGCCTGCTCGTGACTCTCCGACTGTGCGTTGATCCGGTACAGGATCGCGATCTCCGACGCCGGCACCCCCTGCTCGATGAGCGCGGCCACCTTCGTGGCGATCGCCACAGCCTCGGACGGCTCGTCCGGGTATTCGGCGAACACGGGTGCGGGACCGGCCGGACGCTGCCCGAGCAGCCGCAGCCGGGTACCGGCGATCCGGCCGCGCGCCTGCCCGATCACCCGGTTGGCCAGCTCGACGACCTGCGGCGTCGAACGATAGTCACGTTCGAGGCGGACCAGGGTGGCGTCACCGAATCGCCGCGTGAAGTCGAGTAGGTACGACGGAGTGGCGCCGGTGAACGAATAGATGGTCTGGTTGGCATCGCCCACCACCGTCAGATCGTCACGGGCGCCGAGCCATTCGTCGAGCAGTCCCTGCTGCACCGGGGTGACGTCCTGATACTCGTCGACGACGAAACACCGGTAGCGTTCGCGGAACTCCTCGGCCACCGCCCGTTCCGAGCGCAGGATCTCGGTGGTGTAGATCAGCAGATCATCGAAGTCGAGCAGCCGGTCACCGTCCTCGTTCACCTTCAGGCGTTCGTAACCGGCGAACACCTGCGCCACCTTGTCAGCGGGTTGCGGTGTCTCGCGGCCGATCTCGGCGACATGTTCGGCGTAGGCCGCCGGACCGATCAACGACGCCTTGGCCCATTCGATCTCCGCGGCCAGGTCACGGACCGACTCCTTCGACGTCGGCAGTCCCACGCGGTTGGCAGCGCGCGAGACCGCCTGAAACTTGTTGTCGAGCAACTCCCACCGCAGTTCGCCGAACACCTGCGGCCAGAAGTACCGCAGCTGACGCAGCGCGGCCGCGTGAAAGGTCTGCGCCTGCACCGAACCCACACCCAGCGTCCGCAACCGCCCGCGCATCTCCCCGGCCGCGCGGGCTGTGAAGGTGACCGCGAGGACCTGCCCGGGGTTGACCTGCCCGGAGGCGGTGAGATGTGCGATACGCCGGGTGATGGTCCGGGTTTTTCCGGTCCCCGCACCCGCCAGCACGCACATCGGCCCGCGCGGAGCGCGGACGGCGGCACGCTGCTCGGGATCGAGACCATCGAGGATGTCGGGCACGTCCCCCACTATCTCAGGGACGTACGACAGGCACTTCGCACACCCGTTCGCCGGACGAGGGTCAGACGCCGAGTTTGGCCTTGACGTCGGCAATCGACGGATTGGTCGCGGTGCTGCCGTCGGCGTAGCGGACGGTGGGCACCACATGATTGCCGCCGTTCACGCTGCCGACGAACTCGGCCGCATCCGGATTGACCTCGATGTCGATTTCCTGCCACTTGATACCGCTGGCCTTGAGCGCGGTCTTGAGCCGACGGCAGTACCCGCACCACGAGGTGGTGTACATCGTCAGTTCGCCGTCGTCGGAGGTACGCGTGTCGTCGTCGATCACATTGCTCATGAAGCCCATAACACCACAGGTCGGTCCGGTGTTCCGGCCATAGCGGTGTTCCGGACGGAGCGTCCGATCAGTGCTTCAAAGCGCCCAGGCCTCGATCATGGCACGGGCGATGGAGATCGAGCCGGGCAGCCGCAGCCTGGGCGCATCAGCACCGGCGGGTATCGCACCGTCGGCCCGCGACCAGCCGCCACCCGCGGCCAGCGCCTCGCGCACCTCGTCACGGTGGAACCAGATGGCGTCGCCGATCTCGCCGTCGAGAAAATTCAGCGGCTCCCCCGGGTCGCCGAGCGCCTCGAATCCGAGCATCAGCGATCGCGGGAACGGCCACGGCTGACTGCCCAGATAGCGCGGGTCGCGCACGGTGATGCCGACCTCCTCATGCACCTCCCGGATCACGCACTGCTCCAGCGACTCCCCCGGTTCGACGAAGCCGGCGAGCGTCGAATACCAGCCGTCCGGCCATACCGCCTGCCTGCCGAGCAGCACCCGGTCGGCGCCGTCGTGGACGACTGTGATGATCGCCGGATCGGTGCGCGGAAACTCGTCGGCCGCCGTCGCCTTGACCTGCCCGCCTCCCGCGGGCCGGCGCACCCAGCCGCCGCGCGCGGACGCGATCGGCACCCCGTCGGCGGGCGAGAATCGTGCGGTGGCATGCCAATTGAGGATTCCCAGCGCGGTCGCCAACAGACCGGCCTCGTCGGCACCGAGCAGTTCGGCACCGCGCCGTGGATCGGCGGTCGGCCCGTCGATATGGTCGACCCTGCGCGCCCACACGTGCCCGCCCGAATCGCCGAGAAAGACCGCGTCGGGACCGGGTTCGGCGCCGAGCGTCTGCGCGTCGACCCAGTGCAGCGTACCGTCGTCGGCGACCGGATAGCGTCCGGTGGAGTCGACCAGCAGCACCCGCGCCGACGGCCAGCCCGCCAGCAACGCGGCGGAATCGTCGCGGATCTCGTCGGCCCGGTCGAAGGTCGCCCGTGACAGCAGCGGCGGCTGCGGCAATGTGAAGCGCCTGGCTGCGGACTCAGTCATCGGATGGGCCTCCCTGCCGCACGTACAGCAGGCGATCGCCCACCTCGATCTGTTCCACCTTGCTGTTGTCGACGCGGTAGAGCACACCTTCGCGGACGACGCCGAGCACGATGTCCTTGGTGTGCTTGGGCGAGCCGCCCGTCTCGGTCGGATCCACCTCACGTTCGGCGATCGAATATCCCTCGTCCGGGGTCAGCAGGTCCTCGATCACCTCCACGACCGTCGGCGTCTTGGTGGCGATGCCCAGCAGCCGGCCCGCCGTCTCCGACGACACGACAACGGAATTGGCCCCCGACTGCCGCATCAGATGCTGGTTCTCGGCCTCGCGGATAGAGGCGACGATCTTGGCGCGCGGGTTGATCTCGCGGGCGGTCAGCGTCGCCAGCACGGCCGTGTCGTCGCGGTTGGTGGCCACGACGATCGCGGCGGCGTGCGCGACCCCCGCCAGCCGCAGCACATCGGACTTGGTGGCGTCGCCGCGCACCGTCACCAGACCGTCCTGCGCGGCTGCCTCCAGTGCGGCTGCGTCGCCGTCGACGACCACGATCTCCGACGGCTTTATGCCGTCGCCGATCATCGCCTCGACGGCCGTGCGGCCCTTGGTGCCGTAACCGATCACCACCGTGTGGTTGCGCACGCTGTTCCTCCATCGCTGAATCTTCAGGGCCTGTCGCGACCGTTCGGTGAGCACCTCGAGTGTCGTTCCGATCAGCACGATCAGGAACAGCACCCGCATCGGCGTGATGATCAGGATGTTCACCAGCCGCGCCTGCGGTGAGAGCGGCGTGATATCACCGTATCCGGTGGTCGACAGGGTGACCGCCGAGTAGTAGAGCGAATCGAGAAACGACAGTGGGTTGCCCTGCGCGTCGCGATAGCCTTCACGGTCGATGTACACGATTACGGCTGTGAAGAACAACGCGACGACCGCGAACACCACGCGCTTGCCGATGGCCCGCCACGGGCTGGCCTGCAGCTCGGGAATGCTGATGACACCGACGAGCGCGTAGTCGGGGCCCTCCGACAGCTGGTCCGAACGCAGCCGGTTCCGGATTCGGCTACGGACGGCCACAACGGCGCCCGACGGTCAGGAGCGAGTCCTCCCGGGGCGCGAACGGCCCCCGGTCGTGCGTCGCCCGCGGTCTATGCCTCACAAGACCTTGAATCTAGTACCCTCCGGCGGTTTCGCAAGCAGGCCGGGCGCGACTGGCTGCCCTGGCTACTTGGCCAGCAGCGCGGCCAGCGCATCCCGGTCCGGCAGATCGTCGGGTTCGAGCGTTTCACCCGACCGCACGTAGTGGAACGCGGCCCGCACCTTCTCGACCGGCACCCCGGCCAGCTGCGCCCACGCGATGCGGTAGGCCGCGAGCTGCACGATCAGCGATGTCCGTTTCGCTGGTTCCGGCACCGCCCCGGTCTTCCAGTCCACCACCAGCCAGCGCCCCTCGGATTCGGCGAACACCGCGTCGATGCGGCCGCGGATCACCGTCGCGCCGATGACGGTCTCGAACGGCACCTCCACCTCGCTCGGTGTGCGCTGGGCCCACCGCGACGACAGGAACCGATCACGCAGCGCGTCGAGGTCGGCGTCCGGGCTCGCGGTGGCGTCGGCGGCGCCGGGCAACTCATCGATGTCCAGCAGCCTGGTGGCACCGAACCAGCGTTCCACCCAGGCGTGGAAGGCGGTACCGCGCCGGGCGGTCGGATTCGGCGGGAACGGGGTCGGCCGGCGCAGTCGCTGGGCGAAGGTCTGCTCGTCGGTGTCAAGCTCGACGAGCTGACTCACCGACAGATGTGCCGGCAGTTCGACCTCGATGAGTGCCTGGTTGGCGCCGCGCAGTTCGGCGAGCAACGCATCCGCTTCGGCGCGCCAGGCCGCGATCTCCGGGTCATCCAGGTCAGGAACGACCTGGATGGGTTCGGCCGGTTTCCGTTTTCTGTTGCCACGCTTGGCTGTTCGCGGAAGGCTGGGGGGCGAGTCGAACAGGCCGGATGCCTCCCGGTGATCAAGCGCGACGAGTACCTTGTCGGCGGCGGCCCGCATCACATCTCGTCGTCCGTCGAGCGGATCGTGCGGCCACGGTCGGGAGGTGTCCAGTTCGGCCAGCGGGTTGGTTGCACCGTCGTCGGGCGCGTCTGCGATCGGATCCGCATGCAGCCCTTCGGAATCAGCCGAAGGATCGGTCAGCGCCGAGCGGGTGATCTCGAGGAGCTCGTCGAAGAACACCGACGGCCCGCGCGGCTTCTCATCACCCTCGGACCAGTGGTGCGCGGACACCAGCAGCTCGTCCTTGGCCCGAGTCAGCGCCACGTACAGCAGCCTGCGGTCCTCCTCCAGGCGACGCTCCTTGATCGCGTCCTTGTGTTCGGTGAGGATGCTCTCCAGTTCTTTCCGGTCACCCGCGCCCGACACATCGCACCGTGGAAACCCTTCTGATGCAGAATCTTTCGGGTGCGCATCGGCCAGGTCGCCGCGCAGCTCCGCCGGCAGTTCCCGCGCGCTGCCCAGCCACGTCGAATCGGCCTTACCACCCGGGAAGATCCGCTCGCACAGGTGTACCACCGCCACCACATCCCATTCGAGCCCTTTGGCGGCGTGCACGGTCAGGATCTGTACCCGATGCTCGGCAACCTCCACATGCCCTGGCTCCAAACCCTTTTCGATGGATTGGGCCGCTTCCAGAAACGACAGCAGACCGGGAAGGTTGGCGCCGGGACGGTCGGCGAACCGCGAGACGTATTCGGCGAATGCGTCGAGTTGCTCACGGCCGGTGACGATTCCGCGCATCCGCCGGGCCTGGATCTGCGCCTCCACCGATACCCCGGTCGCGATCTCGACGTCGGCCACCAGTTCCGTCAGCGGCTGACCGATCCTGCGGCGCAACGACTCCAATTGCCCACCGAACGCCCGGATCCGGGCGAAGCCGTCCGGGCTGTAGCGCTCCGGGGCACCCGGGTCCACCAGCGCGTCACCGATCCCGGCCTGATCGATCATGTCGGTGGGCAGCACCGCATCCAGCGCTTTGTCGAGTTCCTCGCGACTGTCCACCGCACCCGACGACCCGTAGCCGGCGGCCACCGCGAGTTCCCGGGCACGGCGCCACAGCGCGTCGATGTCCTTGGCGCCCAACTGCCAACGCGGACCGGTCAACAGCCGCATCGCCGCCGACCCGGCAAGCGGATCGGCCACCAGCCGCAGCATCGCGACGATGTCGGCGACCTCCGGAACATGCAGCAGCCCACCGATACCCACCACTTCCGCGGGGATACCGCGGGCGGCGAGCGCGGCGGCCAGCGGCGCCGAATCCTCGTTGCGGCGCACCAGAATCGCGGCCGTCGGCGGTGCCTGCCCGGCCTGTTCCGCCGCCCGGTACCGGTCCTCGATGCGGTCGGCCACCCACTCGCGTTCGTCGACGACGTTGTCGCACAAAGCCAGTCGCGCGACCCCGGCGGGCGCGCCGTCCCGGGGGCGCAGCACGCTCACCGGAATACCTCTGCGGCGCAACTCCTCCGACGTCTCGTTGGCCAGCTTCAGGGCGGTCCGGCTGTTACGCCAGCTCGTCAGCAATTCCAGCCGCCGCGCCTCCGAGCCGTCCGACCATCGGAAGTCCCTGGTGAACCGGGGCAGATTGGCGGCCGATGCGCCGCGCCAACCGTAGATCGACTGGATCGGATCACCCACCGCGGTGACCGCGACCGACGCCGCCGCACGTTCTGTGCGACGGCCGAACAACGAGGACAACAGGATTCGCTGCGAATGTCCGGTGTCTTGGTACTCATCGAGCAGCACCGCCCGCACCGACGCCCGTTCGGAGTCGGCGACCTCCGGATGTCCGGACACCAGCCGCGCCGCCATCGACATCTGCGACCCGAAATCCAGTGCCGACTGCCTGCGCATCTCGTCGCCCAGCGCCACTACCAGCGGCACCAGTTGCCGGCGCTCGTCGATCACCGTCTGGATCTTGCGCAGCGCCTGACTCGGCTCGGCGCGCTGACGCGGCCCCTTCGGGAGGGTGTCGATCAGCCCGTACAGGGTGTCGCCGGCGGTCTCCAGCGCCGACACGTCCACCAGGTGTTCGGCCAGTTCCGAATACAGCGACAGCACCGCCTCGGTCACCGACGCCGGGGTCTTGTCGGTGACGAGCTCACCCGTCCAGTTCGACACCACCGAGAACGCCAACTGCCACAGTTCGGTCTCCGACAACAGCGTCGAGGACGGTTCCACCGGCAACAACAGTCCGTAGTCGGCGATCAGCCTGCCCGCATACGCGTGATAGGTGCTCACCTCGGGGTCGGAGCTGCGCAACCGGGCCGCCAGCGTGCCACCGGGATCCCAGGTGCGCAACGCCGGCGACCCGGCCAGCATCGACAATCTGCGCCGGATCCGCGCCCCCAGCTCACTGGCCGCCTTGCGGGTGAACGTCAGACCAAGAATCTCCTCCGGACCGGCCAGCTGATTGGCCACCAGCCACACCACCCGCGAGGCCATCGTCTCCGTTTTGCCCGCACCCGCTCCCGCCACCACCAGCACCGGTTCCATCGGTGCCTCGATGACGGCGACCTGCTCGTCCGTCGGCGACGGCAGGCCGAGAGCGGCGGCCAATGACTTCGCGCTTATCATCGGCCCACTCCGTTTTCGAGTGCCGCGGACAGCGACTTCGCGCTAATCATCCAGGACCGTCCTGCCCTGGAGATGGGCGGGACAACTGGTGGTAACCGGGCAGTGCGGGCAGCCCGGATTGGGGGTGGCGGCGTACCCGGGGCCGATCGACGCGCGGGCGGCCTTGCGTATCAACGTGATCCATTCACCCATCGTCGCGGCATCGGGTGGGTCCTGGACACGTTCGGCAGCACCGGTGCTGCGATTCTCGGTGGACACGTACACCAGCCGTCCCCCACCGGTCTCACCCCCTGCGCTGTTGTCACCGCCGGCACCGGGGATGCCGCCGAGTTTGAGTGCCACCTGATACGTGGCGAGCTGAGCATGATCCTGTGCGTCGGCCTTGGAGATCGGGGTCTTGCCGGTCTTCACGTCGATCACCACCGGCCGGTCCTTGTGGTCGAGTTCGAGTCTGTCGATACGGCCGCGGAGCTTCACCGCGGGATCGTCGCGATCGCCGTTCTCCCCCGCGCCGCTCTCCCCGTCACTGTTCTCCGGCGGCAGGACGGCGTCGATGTCGGCCTCCACCCCGAACTCGGTGAGATCGGTTCGTGAAACCCGCAGCCACTCACGAAAATTGACGAGCATAGCCTCGGCACGTTCGAGTTCGCGCCGAGAGAACCACGCCGCGCCCGTATCGACCCGATCCCATACCTCCCGCAGCGCGGCGGTGACCTCGGCCGGGTCGATCTTTCCCGCGGTGGCCTGCACCAACGTGTGCACCAGTGTTCCGGTGACCGCGGGCGCCTGATCGCCGTCCCGGCCGCCGTGGCGTTCGAGCAGCCACCGCAGTGAGCACAGCGACAGGGTTTCGGTCGTCGACGGCGACAACACCACCGGACCGTTCTCGGGTGACCATAGCGCGACGTCGGTGCTCGGGCCGGCCAGTCCGTACCAGTCCCGCGGATGGGCCCCCGGGACGTCGGCGTCGGCGAGTTCGGCCAGCAATGCCGCCGCCGCATCGGCCCGCCGTACCGTATCTAGTTGGGCACCTTCGGTTTCCGTGACGATAGCGCTGCGCAGCGTGGCCACCAGCGACGGCAGCGAAAGCACCCGCTCGACACCCGGATCGAGAGGGATGTCCGCTGTCGGAATCTCATCACCCGGAAGATCGGACGCGTCACCGAGACCGAGTGAATCGGCGATCTCCAGCAGGAACCGGGACGGCGTCGACGTGTCGCCGTCGTCGACGGCCGAGATCATCAGGGTGCGCCGCGCCCGGCTACATGCCACCAGCAGCAGCCTGCGTTCGTCGGCCAGCGCCACCGACCCGCGGGCCAGGGTGTCGACAGCGTCGGGGTGCACGCCGTCGAGCAGGTCGACGAGCGGCCCGGTGGCCAGGACGCTGCCCCGGCTGCGCAACGACGGCCACAGCCCGTCGGCGACGCCGGCGACAGCGACGACCTCCCATTCGCGGCCCACCGCGGCATGCGCCGAGATCACCGCCACCGACTCGGCGGTGACGCGCTGGGTACGGCTGTCGCCGGGAATCTGCAGCTGCGTCAGGTAGTGGACGAAGGCGGCCGGGCCCGCGGTGGGCAGATTGTCGGTGAACGTTCCGGCCGCCTCGAACATCGCGATCACGGCGTCCAGATCGCGGTCGGCCTGCTCGCCGATCGGACCACCACGTAATGCCGTTGCCGCCCAGCGCCTGTCGTGTCCGGTTGCCTGCCAGGACGCCCACAGTATGAGTTCCAGATCCCGCCCCGCGTCATGTGCCTTCGACCCCGCGCCGACGACCTTCCGGACCCGGTTCAGCGGTGCGAGTTCGGTGTCGGACAAGGCTTTCGCATAGCGATCGGCGACAGCGTCGTCGAGAATCGCCGCGCGCAACGACACCAGGGAATCAGGCGTGTCCCCGTCTGGCGCGACCTCCGCCGGATGTGCCTCGTCGTAACGCCGGATTCCTCGCCGCAGCCTGCGCATCGCCCCCGGATCGGCACCACCGATCACCCCGGTGATCAGGTCGACGGTGTGGTCGATCCCGAACAACTCAGGGTCCCCCGGATCGTCGCGTGCGGCGACGGCCCGCAGTACCAGTAGCAGCCCGAGAACCGCACGCTGACGGTGGAGCGGAAGATCGGAGGTCTGAGTGAGCAGCGGTACCCCCGCGGACCGGAATGCCCGTCGCAACGCCGGCAACGACAGCGACACCGACCGCACGATCACCGCCATCTGAGACCACGGCACCCCCTCGAACAGATGCGCCCGGCGCAGCAGATCGGCGACGGCGGTGGCTTCCTTTGCCGCCGAACTGAATACCCGCACCGAGGCCGAAGCCTTCGATGGGGTTGCGTCAGGTGCCTCGAGTCGCCGGACCCTTCGTGACCCTCGCTCCTGCGTCGCTTCGGCCTCAGGGATCAAGATGTCTGGTCGCGCTTCCGTGACTTCGCCCTCGTCCACACCCCTCGACCCCTGACGAACCACAGCACCAGCAGAGGCATCCACACCCCTCGACCCCTGACGAACCACAGCACCAGCGGAGGCATCCACACCTCTTGATCCCTGAGGAGCCGGAGCGCTAGCGGAGGCGTCTCGAAGGGTCCGGTGAGCCCCGGCTCCCAACGGTTCAGGGTATGGGTGGGGGCGGGCGCCGGGCAGACGACGGGCCAGGAGGCGGCCGACGTGGTTGACCTCGGGACGCGACCGCATGTCGTCGGTGAGGACGACGTCGTGGTCACTGCCCGGTTCGGCGAGTCCGTCGGCGAAAACCGGACTGGCGCCGCGGAATCCGAATACCGACTGATCGGTGTCGGCGGTGATGATCGTGGATGCGGTGCCGGTACCGACCAGTTTGAGCAGGTACGCGGCCTGCGGGTCGAGGTGCTGGGCGTCGTCG
Source organism: Gordonia sp. (in: high G+C Gram-positive bacteria) (assembly GCF_020438995.1). Classification (GTDB taxonomy): domain Bacteria; phylum Actinomycetota; class Actinomycetes; order Mycobacteriales; family Mycobacteriaceae; genus Gordonia. The sequence goes on along the minus strand of NZ_JAGQTN010000055.1, from coordinate 2,373 downwards.
ACGATGAGGTGCCGGATGCGGCGCCGCTGTGCGGTGAGCAGGTCCGGGTCGGTGGCGAACGCCGACAGCGCCGACCCGACGAGTTCCGCGGCGTCAACGGCCGGCGCGGACGCACCCGGGGTCGACAGACCGACGCTCCCGCGCAACAGCATCGTCTGCTCGTACTGCTCGTATGCCCGTCCGGCGGCCACCCACTCGGGACGTTTGTGCTTGCGCCCCAACGCCATAAGCTCGTCGGGGCCCGCCCCACGTTCTGCGGCCCGCATCAGCAGATCCCGCAACGCCTGGGCAAAACCGTCGGTCCCCAGCGCCGGCCGCAGATGCTTGGGCCAGTAGTCGGCGCCGTCCTCGATATCGCCGGCAAGCAGCTCACGCAGGACGACGTCCTGTTCGGACCCGGTGATGAGCCGGGGCGGCGGATTGCCGTGCGCAGCGGCCTGAAGGCGCAGGATCGCGAACGCATACGAGTGCACCGTCCGCACCAGCGGTTCCCGCAACGCACCCCCGAACCCGTCGATACGGGCAAGCACCCTCCGCGTGATCTCCTCCCGCAACGCGATCGACGCCCGCCGACTGGGCGCGATCACCAGCACCGACTCCGGATCGACACCCGCTGTGGACAGCCGGGCGACGGCGGCGTCGACAACCAGCGCCGTCTTCCCGGTCCCGGGTCCGCCATGCACCCGATACGGCCGCCACGCCCGCGCGTCGGGCGATCGCTGCACGTCGTCGATGACCTTGCGCACCTGCGACGGCCACTCCCGCTCAATGCCCGCCGCACCGTGCGCGGCAACCAGCCGGGCGCGCAGAGCCGTACCCCGCACAGGCTGATTGCGTGGTTCTGGCCGTCGGGACATGATCCCTATGCAATCACGAGGTACCGACACCGCATCGCGCCCGGTTCCCGACGATAATGGCGCGCATGACGTTGTTCACCCACACTTTCGGCCCGGCCCGCAACGACTTGCCCGCCGGCACTCCCACGGTTCTGGCGATTCACGGGCTGACCGGGCACGGTAACCGCTGGCGGTTCCTGGCTGCCGACCTGCCGGAGGTCCGCTTCCTCGCGCCGGATCTGCGCGGGCACGGACAGTCGCCGTGGACGCCACCGTGGTCGTTCGACACCAACCTCGACGGACTCGAAGATGTTGTGGCAACTGAGAATCCGTCCGAACTTGTCATTGTGGGGCATTCGTTCGGCGGCGCGCTGGCGATGCGTCTGGCGCACCGGCTCGCATCGTCGGCGGTGCGGGTGCGCGCGGTCATCGCGCTCGACCCGGCCCAGGGACTCGACCCGCAACGGGCGCTGGAGGTGGCCACGCTGGGTCTGGAACATTGGGATTACGCCGATGCCGATGCCGCACGGTCGGCCAAGCGTGCGGAGGGCTGGGCGCTGGTACCCGACCACATCCTCGATTACGAGATCGCGACCCATCTGGTGCCGAATGCCGCCGGGCGGGTGCAGTGGCGGGTCAGCGCGCCCGCCGCGGCGACGGCATGGAGCGAGATGGCCCGCCCCGCCGTCACCCCGCCTGCGGGAATCCCGACGACGATCGTCGTCGCCGACCGCGTCGATCCTCCGTTCATCAGCGAGCAATTCATCGCCGACTGCGGCCCGGATGTGACTGTGCTGCACGCCGATTGCGAACACATGGTGCCGTTCCTGGAACCGGAGCTGGTGGCCGGCCTGATCCGCAAGGCGATCGGATAGGGCGATGGCGACGGTTTCCGACGACGAGATCGAAGCGGTCCGGGCGCTGGTCGCCGCGATCCCCGAGGGCCAGGTCACCACGTACGGTGACCTCGCCACCGCCGTCGGCCTGTCGTCCCCGCGGATCGTCGGCTGGATCATGCGCACCGACTCCGCCGACCTCCCCTGGCACCGGGTGGTCCCCGCAAATGGCCGCCCCGCCGCCCACCTGGAGACCCGTCAACTCGATCGCCTCCGTGAGGAGGGCGTCCCCATCACCGACGGCCGCATCCACATGAGCGACTGCCGCTGGCTGCCGGCAATCGACGCACCGCGGTCCGTGACCGACGTCAAAGGATTCTTCGGATCGGAGGAGGCGACGTGAACGACCCGAAACTCCGCAATTTGTGTCGCTCAGCGCGACAAAACGCGGAGTATCAGCTTCAGCGCCAGGTGACGGCGGCGGGGCGGCGGTAGGGGCTGACGGCGGCGCGCATGCGGGTGACGATGAGGTCGCAGATGCGGGGGTCGGCACCGAGGGGTTCGGCGACGGCGCCGACGTCCATCGAGAAAAGGCGGGAGTGGAACAGGCCCGGCGCCAGCAGGTAGCTGGCGACCACGAGCTTTCCGCCCCGGCGCAGCCGTCGACGTGCCCGTGAAATGGCTTGCGGCACCGTCGGTTC